>JAJYGM010000439.1 GCA_021785095.1 Actinomycetes bacterium | reverse complement strand
GTGTCCCTCGACGCCGGGCGCGAGTGGTTCATGGCCGCGTGGGAGACGGTGCCCGAGCGCCGGGGCCTCGGCGCCGCCGGCATCCTCCGGTCTCTCGCCGACGGCGGCGCGGACGCGGGGGTCCGGGCCCTTCTCATGGTGGGCGCAGACCTCCCAGACGACTTCGTGGACGCGGCGCTCGCCCGCCGGGCGCTCGAGCACGCGGAATTCGTCGTCGCGGTCGGCGGGCACCGCGGGCCTGCGACCGACCGGGCCGACGTCGTCCTCCCCGTCGCCGTGGAGCACGAGCGCCCAGGGACCACCTGCAACGTCGAGGGCCGGGTCAGCCGGCTGGGCCAGAAGCTGGTGCCGCCCGGCCAGGCGTGGCCGGACTGGATGATCGCCTCGGAGCTCGCCGCCGAGCTCGGCGCGGACCTCGGGTTCGCGTCGGCCGACGACGTGTGGGACGAGATCGAACGGCTGGCGCCCGTCTTCGCGGGCGTGACGCGGGGCACGCTCGCCTCGGCGGAGGCTCACGACGGCATCCTCGTCCCGTGGGCCGAAAGAGCCGGCTCCTTGCGCGCGGTCCTGCCCATCGACCCGATGTCCACCCCCGGGGTGGAGTCGGTCGAGCGACAGGGCGCCCCCCCACGCGTCGGGCTCGCCGAGCCCCCAGGGGCGGGGCTCCCAGGGGCCGGGCAGCACGCAAGCACGCGCCGGCCGAACCTCGAGCCTGCGAGCGGCGAACCGGTCGTGGCGCCCGAGCCGGGTGCGGGGCTCTCGGAGTCCGCCCGGGCGCTCCCGGTGCCCCACGTCGGTCCCGTGGACGCCTACTCGCTGCGCCTCTGCTCGACGCGCCGTCTGTACGACGCGGGCGCTGCGATCTCCCACTCGCCATCGCTCGAGCCCCTCGTGGGGCGCTCGACGGCACGGGCGAACCCCTACGATCTCGACCGCCTTGGGGCGCTCGACGGCGACGCCGTGACGGTTCGATCGGCGCGCGGCGAGCTGACGCTCCCGTGCGTGCCCGACGCGACCGTCCCGCGCGGCGTGGTCGCGGTCGACTTCAACCTTCCCGCAGAGGACGGCACGCGCAACGCCGCGTCCGCCCTCATCGACGCGGCGGAGGCGGTCGTGGACGTCCGGCTGGAGTCGGTCCGGTGAGCCCGGCGTGGCTCGTGGCCGCCCACGCCCAGCTCGCGACGCTCCTGGCTCTCACCACGCACGGCGACCCGCTGTACTCGCGCGGCGTCGGCTGGTTCGTCTGGGTAGTCGTGGTCATCAAGGTGCTGGCCGCATTCGCGGTGCTGCTCGTCTCGGTCATGCTCATGATCTGGTTCGAGCGAAAGCTGATCTCGGACATGCAGAGCCGGATCGGGCCGAACCGTGCCGGCCCGTGGGGCCTGCTCCAGACCCTCGCCGACGGCACGAAGCTCTTCTTCAAAGAGGACCTGCTCCCTGCGCAGGCGGACCGGACCGTCTTCCGCCTCGCCCCGTACCTCTCGCTCGTCCCGGCGCTGCTGATCTTCACGGTCGTCCCGGTGGGGGGCATCGTGACCATCTCCGGGCACCCCTTCGAGCTGCAGGTCGCCGACCCGACGATCGGGATCCTCGTCGTGCTCGCGATGTCCTCGATCGCCGTCTACGGCGTCATGCTGGCGGGCTGGTCGTCGGGCTCGAAGTACCCGCTCCTCGGCTCGGTGCGCGCGTCCGCGCAGATGATCTCCTACGAGGCCGCCCTCGGCATCACGACCGTCACCGTCGTCATCGTGACGGGGTCGCTCTCCACGCGGGCGATCGTGGAGTCCCAGGGACCCGCGTTCTGGGACTGGAACCTCATCCGGCTGGGGATCGTGCCGTTCGTCTTGTTCCTCACGGCGATCACCGCGGAGCTGAGCCGGCCCCCGTTCGACCTGACCGAGGCGGAGCAGGAGCTCGTCGGCGGCTTCCACACCGAGTACTCCTCGATCCGCTTCGCCATGTTCTTCCTGGCGGAGTTCATGAACGTGATCACGATGTCGGGGGTCGTCGTCACCCTCTTCCTCGGCGGCCCAGACGGCCCGGTCCCGCACCTCCCGACCTTCGACGTCTGGTTCCCGTCGGTCTGGTTCGTCGGCAAGGTCTTCTGCTTCCTCTTCCTCTACGTGTGGCTGCGTGCCGCGCTCCCCAGGCTCCGCTACGACCAGCTGATGACGCTCGGGTGGAAGTACCTGATCCCGCTCAGCCTCGGCTGGCTGCTCGCGGTCGCAGGCTTCCTCGTGGACGGCTGGTGGGGGGCGGGCATCGCGGTCGTCGCCCTGTGCCTGACGGGCCTCCTCGCGCGCGCCTTTTCGATCGGCAAGCGGCGAGGGGAGCACGGTCCGCTGCTCGAGCCCTCCGGCGCGCGGGTGCAGCGCCCCTCCGGGCTCCGGCTCGCGTCGCTGAGCGCGAAGCGCGAAGAGAGCGGCGAGGCCCCTGGCGGCGGGGGAACCGGGGAGGTGGGCTGAGTGGGCGTGCTCTCCGACCTCCGCGAGGAGCTCAAGTTCTTCGGAGGCTTCAAGGTCACCTTCGAGCACCTCGGGCGGCCGCGGGTGACGAGGCAGTACCCCGAGGAGAAGCAGCCCAAGCAGCCGCGCCAGCACGGCCGCCACGTGCTCAACCGCTACGAGGACGGCATGGAGAAGTGCATCGGCTGCGAGCTGTGCGCCGGCGTCTGCCCTGCGGACTGCATCTACGTCCGGGGCCTCGACAACCCGCCCGACCACCCGGTGTCGCCCGGCGAGCGCTACGGCTACGTCTACGAGATCAACTACCTCCGGTGCATCCACTGCGACCTGTGCGTCGAGGCGTGCCCGACGGAGGCGATCACCGAGTCCAAGCTGTTCGAGTTCTCCTTCACGAACCGTGCGGACGCGATCTACACTAAGAAC
>JAJYGM010000083.1 GCA_021785095.1 Actinomycetes bacterium | reverse complement strand
GTGATGGGCACGTTCGTGTCCAACTTCAGCCAGGCGTTCTACAAGCTGTACGTGGTGGACCCGTCGCAGCAGAACATCATGGTGCTCTCGCCCAACAGCGACGGCTCGGGCTACACGACGGCAGCCGTCCCGCGCCTGCCCGCCTCCCGGGACGTGAGCGGCATCACGTCGCTACTGATCGACGGCGACATCTACGCCACCGAGAGCGGGGCGGTGGAGCGCCTGATCCCGAGCGGCGGCTGGAAGCCGGGCAGCCTCCCCGACACCGACACCCGGCCCACAGCCGACTACACGACCGTCGTCTCCCCCAACCTCCCCGACGGCACCTACTCCAAGGGCACGGGCACGGTGTACGCCCTCGACGCCCAGAACCACCGCGTCGTCGCATTCGCCAAGAACGGTGGCAAGTACCTCGCGCAGTACGTGGCCGTCGCGGGCAGCGCGGCCTGGTCGGACATGCAGGACGTCGAGGTGCTCCCGTCGCTCGGCACGGACGTGCCCAGCACGATGTGGTGGATCTCGAGCACGACCTTCTACAGCTCGACGCTGATTGAGGCCAGGCCCTCGCCGACCGCCTCCCCGTCGGCGTCGAGCTCCCCGACGCCGTCCCCCAAGGCCACCGCGAGGCCGAAGGCGACCGCGAGGCCGAAGGCGACCGCGACGCCCGGGGCGACGGCCACGCCCAAGCCCTCCTGACGCCCGGCGACGGGCTGTGATCCCGCTTCGCGACCCGTCTCCGACGCGGCGGCAGCCCATCGTCACGCCCGCGCTCATCGCGCTCTGCTTCGCCGTCTTCGGCTACGAGCTGTTCGTCGTCACGACCGGCGGGGACCAGGCGCTCGAAGGCCTCGCCACCACGTGGGGTCTGGTGCCGGCCTCGCTGGTGGGGGCGGTGAAGGCCGGCGCGCTCCTCTCGCCGCCGGTCCTCGGGGTGGTCACGAGCATGTTCCTGCACGGAGGCTGGGCGCACATCCTGGGCAACATGCTGTTCCTGTGGATCTTCGGCGGTCGGGTCGAGGACCGCCTGGGCCGGCTGGGATTCGTGGCGTTCTATCTGCTGGGCGGAATCGCGGCGGCCGTCGGCCAGACGCTGGAGAACCCCGCCTCGACCGACCCCATGATCGGGGCGTCGGGGGCGATCTCCGCGGTCCTGGGCGCCTACCTCGTGCTGTACCCGCGTTCGCGCATCCAGTCCCTCGTCTTCCTCGGGTTCTTCTACCAGCTGCTCGCCGTGCCCGCGGCCGCCCTGCTGATCTACTGGTTCGCGCTGCAGGTGATCGACGGGATCGCCGCGCTGGGCAGCACCGACCTGACCGGCGGCGTGGCAGTGTACGCGCACATCGCAGGGTTCGTCGCGGGTGCCGCCATGGCGCTGCCGCTGCGCCTCCGCAGATCGGTGGGATAATCAGCGCATGGCCGAGAACCGCGACGACGCGCTCGAGATGGTCGTCGAGAGCGTCCGAGTGCAGATGTCGACGGGCCGCCACGTCCTGCTGCTCAAGGAGGTCGGGCCGGGCCGGATCCTCCCGATCTGGATCGGGCCATGGGAGGCGAGCGCCATCGCCATGCGCCTCCAGGGCGTCACGCCGGAGCGGCCGCTGACCCACGACCTGCTGGGGACGGTCATCGCAACGCTCGGCGCCCGCCTCGAGCGGGTCGTCATCGTTTCGCTCGCGGACGAGACGTTCCACGCTCGGCTGGTCCTCGCGGCGCTCGACGCTCGGCACGAGGTCGACGCCCGGCCGTCCGACGCGGTGGCGCTGGCCGTGCGCCTCGAGGTGCCGATCTTCGCCTCCTCAGAGGTCCTCGACCGGGCCGCGAAGCCCGCGGACCTCGAGGAGGACGAGAGCGAGGGGGGCGCGTCATCGGACGAGCACCGGCTGGCGGGCGAGACCGTGGACGCGGCGTCGCTGGCCATCTTCCGTGACTTCGTGAACTCGCTCGACCCCGAGGACAAGAGCGGCGGGACGAGCGCGTCCTGACGCCCGCCGACGCGGCGGCGCTACTCGCCCAGGATCGGGCGGCCCCGTCGCAGCGCCAGGTCGTGGTTTGCCCACAGGCGCAGCCGGAGCATCCAGAAGTCCCGCACGGCTCGCCAGATGACCGACGGCTTGGCCCCGGTCGGCGAGCCCGCCGTCCGCGGGTAGTGCGGGACGCCCACCTCGGCGATCGAGCGCCCGGCCTGGCGGATCTTGTTGAGCAGCTCGGCCGAGAAGAAGGCGCCGCCCGACTCCACCCGCACGCCGTCGAGCGCGTCGCGCCGGAACAGCTTGCAGGCGCAGTCGACATCGGTGACCCGCAGGCCGAAGAAGATCCGGTTCGCGAGCTTGTAGATGCGCGCATACACGATGCGCACGAGGGGGTCGGCGCGCTTGATGCGGTAGCCCACCACCACGTCCGGACGGTCGGGCTGCGCCAGGCGCGCTGTGAGTCGGCCGATGTCGGCCACCCTGAACTGACGGTCCCCGTCGGTGAAGGCGAGCAGCTCGTAGCGCGACGTCTCGAAGCCCGACCGGAGGGCGCCGCCGTAGCCGCGATTGGGGTCGTGGTGCACGACCCGCACGATGTCGGGGTGCTCGGCCGCCAGCCGATCGGCGATCTCGCCCGTGCGGTCCCTCGACCCGTCGTCCACGGCGATGATCTCGAACGCCTCGGCCAGGGCGGGCAGCGCCTCGAGCGCCTCGGCGACGAGCGCCTCGATGTTGGCCTCCTCGTTGTGGGCCGGGAAGAAGTACGACAGCCGCGGCACCCGCGGCGGTGCATCGGCTCGGGTGGCAGGCGCGGCTCCGATGGCGGTCATGGCGTGGTCCCCAAGCGGCCCGTCACGAGGAAGAGGTTGCCGGGGCGACCGACGGGCTGGATCGCGAACTGCTGGGCGAGAGTCTCGA
>JAJYGM010000695.1 GCA_021785095.1 Actinomycetes bacterium | reverse complement strand
TCCGCCCGTCTGCTGCTCGCCAAGAATCCGGCGGGCTGGACTGAGCTACTCGAGCTTGTGCGCGACGAGCGGGGTCCGGTGGTGATCGGAATCAACGCCCGCATCGCCGACGGGCGGGACCCGAGCTGGCTGTGGGATGTGCCCTTCGAGCTGCTCGCCGGGCGCGTTGTGATCGCCAGCGGCGAGCGGCGACTCGATCTCGCCGTCCGCCTGCGCCACGCCGGGGTCGAGCACCGCACCGCCGACGACCCGGTCGCCGCCATCGCCGCGGCCGGCCAGGCGGTGACCTATATCGGCAACTACACGGCCTTCCAGGATCTCCGCCGGGCGCTTGGGAGAGCCGGCGGGCCACCGGGGCGCCGCACCGTCGCGCCCACGGTCCCATCGCCGCAGCCTGCGACCAGCCCAGGGCCCACCGCAGGCGCCCCGCGCCGGCGAGTGGGCGGTGGCGAGAGCACGCTGCGGATCGTTGTCGTCCACCCTGACCTGCTCGCCACCTATGGTGACGGCGGCAACGGTCTCGTGCTCGCCAACCGGGCGCGCTGGCGGGACATCCCCGCTGAGCTGCTCGCCGCACGCTCGGACGAGACCCTCCCCGCCCAGGTCGACTGTTACCTCCTCGGCGGCGGCGAGGACGGACCGCAGGCACACGCAGCCGCAGTGCTGCGCGACGGCCCGCTGCACCGCGCGGTCGCAGCGGGAGCGAGCGTGCTCGCGATCTGCGCCGGCTACCAGATCCTCGGCGAATCCTTCCCTGGTGCCGACGGCCGGGCGCTCGCAGGTGTCGGCCTGCTCGAGGTGACCACCCACCCCGGCGGGGCACCTCGTGCGGTTGGCGAGCTCATGGTGGAGGGTGCCGAGGGGGCACTTCGCCAGCTCACGGGCTTTGAGAATCACGCTGGACGCACCGAGCGTGGCCCCGGGGTCGAGCCACTCGGGATTGTGCGCAGCGGAATCGGCAACGGAGACGGCACCGATGGTGCCCGCTCGGGACGGCTGGTCGGCACCTACTTGCACGGTCCGGTCCTCGCCCGCAACCCCGGGCTCGCCGACTGGCTGCTCGAGCGCTGCACCGGTCAGGTGCTCGCCCCGCTTGACGATGAGGAGGAGGAGGCGCTTCGCGCCGAGCGCTTCGCGGCGCTCGGCACCACCTCGGGGCCGCTGCAGCACCGCTCTTAGGACAGCCGCCGCTCGGTCGCCCAGCGCGTGAGCTGGTGGCGGTTCGATAGCTGGAGCTTTCGCAGCACCGAGGAGACGTGAGTCTCGACCGTCTTCACCGAGATCGTGAGTTCGCGGGCGAGCTCTTTGTAGGTGTAGCCGCGCGCAATCAGCCGCAGCACCTCCCGCTCGCGCGCCGTGAGCTGGTCGAGCTCGCGATCGCCGTGCGTCAGCGCGGCGTCGCCGCCGAACCCGCCGGCGAAGGCATCGAGCACAAAGCCGGCGAGGCGCGGCGAGAAGACGGCGTCGCCTTCGGCGATGCGCCCGAGCGCGTCGGCGAGCTCGTCGGCAGCGATCGTCTTGGTGACATAGCCCCGGGCGCCCGAGCGGATGACCGCGATCACGTCCTCGGGGGCATCAGAGACCGACAGCGCAAGGAAGCGGACCCCGGGCGCGCGCTCGCGGACTGCCGCGATCACCTCCTCGCCCGAGCCGCTCGGCAGGTGAACGTCCAAGAGCACCACGTCGGGCTCGCTGGCACAGATCAGCTCGATCGCCTCGGCGACGTCGCCCGCCTCTCCGAGGATCTCGCAGCGTTCCCCGAGCTCGGCGCGCACCCCGGCGCGGAACAACTCGTGATCGTCGACGAGCACGACGCGATGCGCGCTCATCGGGCCGTACCGGCGCGCCGGTCTCTGGTGGCGTGGCGGTCCGCTTCGAGGCGCACGCTCAGGCGGACCTCGGTGCCCTCGCCGGGAGCCGTCCGGATCTCCGCCGTCCCCCCGCAGCGGCTCATCCGGCCGCGGATCGACTCGCTGAGCCCCTTGCGATCCGCCGCCACCGCGGCGAGGTCGAAGCCGCCGCCGCGGTCGCGCACGAACAGCGAGGCGCGCTCGGGCTCGGCCTCGCCGAACAGCGAGATCACCGGCGCGCCCGACCACTTGGCGGCGTTCACGGACGCCTCGCGCCCGGCCGCGAGCAGCGCCGAGAGTCGTTCGGCAAAACGCCCGTCGAGCGGCACGTCGCCGACCACCACGACCTCGATAGGCACGCCGTGGGAGGCCTCGACCTCCTGCTGGATCCGGCGCAGCGCGGCCGCGAAGCTCTCGTCGCGCGCCGCGTCTGCTCCTGGATCGGAAAAGAGCATGGCGCGAAGCTCGCGCTCTTGGGCACGGGCCAGCTGGATCACCTGCTGAGGCTGGTCGGCGCGGCGCTGGATGAGCGCCAGGGTCTGCAATACCGAGTCGTGCACGCGCGCCGCGAGGTCGGCGCGCTCCTCTGCCCGGGCGCGCGCCTGGCGCTCGTCGACAAGCTCGTGGCCCACGCTCAGCCACCAAGGCCCGAAGACGATCACGAGGCCGGCGATAATCAAGACGAGGCCGAGAAAGGCGCGGGCCAAATTCACGTGGTGTCCTGAGACCAAGAAGGCGAGGCCGATCAGCATCAGCGCTGCGCCGAGCACGATGCGACGCGTGAAGACGAACCAGGAGCGCTGGCGATTCGAGGACAGACGCCAGAGCGGTTCGGCGACCCGGCGCATTGCCGCCCGCTCGTCCTCGGCGGCGTTTCGGTAGACGAGGACGAGGCCGGCGCCAGCGACAAAGAGCGCCCAGGCGCCCGAGCCGAGCCAACCCGCGCCAAGCACGGCGGCGAGCACCAGGGCGACGATCAGCGCCGGGATCAAGGCGACGCCGACCATGATGCCGCGCCGGTCGCCGGTCGCCCGCTTGCCG
>JAJYGM010000794.1 GCA_021785095.1 Actinomycetes bacterium | reverse complement strand
GCGGCACCACGTCCAATGCCGGCAAGAGCACGGTCACGGCCGGTCTGTGCCGTCACTACGCCCGGCGCGGGGCGCGGGTGGCGCCGTTCAAGGCCCAGAACATGTCGAACAACTCGGCGGTCACGCGCGCCGGCCACGAGATCGCCCGAGCCCAGGCCTGGCAGGCCATGGCGGCCGGAGTCGACGCCGAGGTCGCCATGAACCCCGTGCTCCTAAAGCCCATGGGCGAGCGCCGCTGCCAGGTGGTGGTGATGGGCCGCCCGCTGGGCACGATGACGGCGGCCGACTACCACCGGCTGAAGCCGGCGCTGCTCGACGTGGTCCTGGGGGCACTGACCGACCTCCGCCGCCGCTGCGACGTGGTGATCCTCGAAGGAGCGGGCAGCCCGGCGGAGATCAACCTCCTCGACGCCGACATCGTCAACCTCCGCCTGGCCCACGACGCCGGGTTGCCGGCCATCGTCGTCGGCGACATCGACCTGGGCGGGGTGTTCGCCTCGCTGTTCGGGACCGTCGCCCTGCTGCCCGACGCCTACCGCCCGCTGGTCAAGGGCTTCGTGGTCAACAAGTTCCGCGGCGGCGCGGCCCAACTGCGGGAGCGTTGCGGCGTCCCGACCCTCGGGGTGCTGCCGTTCCTAGACGGCCCCGAGATCGACAGCGAGGACTCGCTCGCCCTCGACCGGCCCTTCGACGCTGCGCCGGAAGAAGGGGACGCCGGCGCCGACCCGGCCCAGGTCCGCGATGTCCTCGACGTGGCGGTGGTGCGCCTGCCCCGCATCGCCAACTTCACCGACATCGACCCGCTGCGCATGGAACCTGGGGTACGACTGCGCTGGGTCGACGACGCCCGCAGCGTCGGGCAGCCCGACCTGCTCGTCATCCCCGGCTCCAAGGCCACCGTCGCCGACCTGGCCTGGCTGCGCAGCCGCGGGCTGCACCGGGCCGTCGACGCCGTGCGCGGGGTCGTGCTGGGCATCTGCGCCGGCTACCAGATGCTCGGCCGGTCGATCGCCGACCCCGGCGGTGTCGAGTCCTCTGATCCTGCCGTGGACGGCCTCGGCCTGTTGGACGCCGTCACGACGTTCGGCACCGACAAGGTCACCCGGTGGCGCCACGGCCGACTGTTCGGCCGGCAGGCGGGCGGCTACCAGATCCACCACGGCGTCGTGCAGGCGTCGGGGCCGCCGCTGGTCGAGCTCGACGACGGGACCGGCGACGGCGCCGTCGGCGCCACCCCGGGCGGCGGCACGGTGTGGGGCACCTCGCTGCACGGCCTGCTCGAGTCGGACGGGGCGAGGGCAGCCCTCCTCGAGCAGGTGGCGGGCAAGACGGGGAAGCACATCGCCCACGGCGGATCCTTCGGGGCCGCCCGCCAGCGACGGATCGACCGGTTGGCCGACGCCGTCGCCGAGCACCTCGACATGGAGGCGCTGGACCGGATCCTCGCCGAAGGAGCTGCGAGGTGACCGTCCACGTCGAAGACGTGCTGGCGGCCGTCGGGGCGCGGGTGGACCACCTGCGCGCGTCGGTGGGCGAGCCACCGGTGGCAGAAGAGGGCTGGCGCCCCTGTGACGCCGTCACCGCGGCCGACCTGGAGGTAGCCATCGCCGGCGCCGGTGCCGGCGACCGCCAGGTGGCAGCGTCGCTGCTGGTCCAGTCCTACGCGCACCGGGTCGTCGCGGTCAGCCTGGCGGCCTTCGCCGTCGGCCTGCCCTGGCCGTCACCGGCCGCCGCCGCCACCTCGGTTCGCCTCGCCGGGGGGCGGGCGAGAGCGCTGTGCTTCCGGGCCGAGGCGCTGGGGGAAGCGGGCGACGTCCGGTCGCTGGTCGAGGCCGCGTTCAGCTCCCATCTCGTCCCGTTCGTCTCGACCGTGCGGGCACACCATCGTGTCGGAGAACGGCTGGTCTGGGCCAATATCGCCGCCTCGTGCGCTGCCGCCTTCCGCGCCGTCGAGGGCTCAGCCCGCGACCGCGGCGACGCCGCCGAGCAGGCGGCGATCCGACGCCGCGCCGCCGAGCTTCTCGAGCACGTGCCGTGGCTCGAGGGCACCGGATGGTTCGACGCCGACAGCGGCGACTGGGGTTGGCAGCGGTCCGCCTGTTGCCTGTGGTACCGCACGTCGGGGGGGCGCACCTGCGAGGGCTGCAGCCTCCGGCGGCAGGGTCGGTCATGAGCGCGCCGGCCGAGGCGAGGCCAGGTCGGATCCACGTCATCGTCTCGACCGACACCGACCTGCTGGCGCTCCGCACCGCTGTCGAGAGCCTCCCAGACGGCTTCCCGGCGGTCACCGCCGCCACGACCTGGGCGCCGGACCCGATCGGCGACCTCCACGATGCCCGCTGCGTGCTGGTCCGCCTCCTCGGCGGCCGCCGGGCCTGGCCCGAAGGCTTCGACCGCCTGCGCGCCGAGTGCGCCGAGCGGGGAGTGGCGCTCCTGGCCTTCGCCGGCGAGGCGGTCCCCGACGCCGAGCTGACGGCGGCGTCGACCGTGCCGAGCGCCACTGTCACCGCCGCGTTCGCCTACCTGGTGCACGGAGGTCCGGCCAACCTCGAGAACCTGCTCCGCTTCGTCGCCGACACCGTCTGCTTCGACGGGTGGGGCTTCGAGCCGCCCAGCCCCATCGCCGAGCACGGCGTCTGGCGCGAACCGGACCTGGCGGGAACGGGTCCGGTGGTCGGCATCGTCTTCTACCGCGCCCATCTCGTCGCCGGCAACACGCAATTCGTCGACGACCTGTGCGCCGCGGTCAGCGCAGCGGGCGGGCGGCCACTGGCGCTGTGGTGCTACACCCTGCGCGACCAAGCGGCCCGACCGATCGTCGAGCTCCTTGTCCGCCACGGGGCCCGAGCCCTCATCACGACGGTCCTCGCCGCCGGCGGCGCGGCCGCCGCCCCCGG
>JAJYGM010000467.1 GCA_021785095.1 Actinomycetes bacterium | reverse complement strand
CAGGTCACGTTGCGCGGCCAGCGCGTCGAGGAGCGCCGCGGGCGCGGAGGCCGGCTCCGCCTCCTGTGCCCCGGGCAGGACAGGTGCGAGCGCCGACGGCACGACGAGGTAGTGGATCCCGGCCGGGGCGAGCAGCGAGCCGAGGTCGACGGTGAGCCCGGACTGCGCGGCGACGATGTCGTCGATGACAGCGCTCGCGGCGCCGGGGTTCGGGCTCGGCCATATGCGAGTCGCGTCCGGAAGGCCGCCCGACGAGATCGCCGCCGCCAGTCCGGGCTGCACCTGCCATCCGGGCGACGGCAGCGCGGGAGGATCGCCGAGCCACAGGACCCGACCCGGCGACGGTCCGCGGCCAGCGGTGCCGAGCCACGAAAGCACCGTGTCGTAGCCCGTGCTCGGCACGCCCCAGCGGCCCCCGAGACTCGCCCCGAGAACAGGGAGCGCACCCGCCACGGCGACGACCCCGAAGGCGACGGCTCCGACGTGCCTCCAGCCGAAGCCTGAGCTGCGAAGGTCGGCAGTCACGCTCGAGACACCTAGCCCGACCAGCGCCGCGACGCACACGGCCGTGGGTGCGACGAGCACTCGCAACGCGCCTCCGCCAGAGCCGAGCCACTCCTCGCTCGCAGCCCACGCGACCGCCGCGAGGCCGAGGGCGACGATCCAGAGGCGGGCACCCCAGGCGAACCGCTCGGCCCTGCCCACGAGCAGGACGAAGACGCCGGCTGCGAGGAAGGCCCAGGCGAGCGGGCCCTTGCCGATCGGGCCGAGGGCGAAGCGGAGCAGTCCGGCGATCCCCGGCGTGCCGACCGGTGTCGCGCCGGTGAGGACGCTCCAGCGTGCCCCTGGCTGGACGAACGTGAGTGACCACGGGAACGTGAGGACGAATGCGACGAGCACGCCACCGGTCGCGACGCCGAGAGCGCGAGCACCGGCGCGAGGACGGTCGAAGATCGCGGTCGCGACGACGAGTGCCGACCCACATGCGAGCGTGAGCAGCGCCGTGACCGGAGCGAAGGCGGCGACGACGGCGAGGACCGCTCCGAGGCCGAGCGACTCGCGAGCGACGCGCCTGGCGCCGCCGGACGCGCCGGTACCGCGGTCGGCTCCGAAGGGGTCGAGACGCGTCGCCCGGAGAAGGCGGCCGAGGATCCATGGCAGCCCCGCGTACGCCGCGAGAGCCTGGAGGTCTCCCCTGGCGACGTCGTTCCAGGCTAGAGGGAGGAGCAGGTATGCCGCCGCGCCTGCGACGCGCGCCGACACGGGCCCGAGCGGGCGCAGCAGCCGCGCGACGCCGAGCGCCCCGGCGACGACCGCGACGACGAGCTCGAGCTTCAAGACGGCGCCCATCGCGCCACCGAGGACGATGCCGGCGAGCCCGAGTATCGCGAACGCGGGCGTCGCGGGTCCCGGGTGCTGCAACCCGGCGTCGCTCCAGCCACCCAGGTAGTGTCCGATCAGCGACGTCGGACCGGGAAGCGGGAGGTACTGCCCGACCACCGGCAGCTGTGCGGTGAGGACGGACCTCGAGCCGAACAGCACGACGAGCGCTACGACGGCGACGGCGACGGCCTCGCGGCGCGTGACGCGCCCGTGACGGGCACGTGCCCGGGCCGCTCGCCCGGGCGACGGTGGCGCGGCGGTGCCGGGTGGTGTCGCCCAGCGCTCCGCGAGCTCTTCGAGCAGCGGGCGAGCGAACCTCGTGACCCGGAGCGAGCGCCTCGTGAACAGCTTCGCGACGACGCGGTCGGGGATTCGACGCGACGCCGCGACCTTGGCGCGTGCTCCTCGCAGATCCTGCGCCGTGGCGAAGTTCCAGCGCCATGCGTCGACCACCTGGCGGACGCGCCACCGCTTGCCGAGCAGCCCGAAATAGCAGATCTCGAGCAGGCTCAGCACCGCGAGCTGGGTGCCGACGACCACCCGGCGCGCGGGCGCGTAGTTCTTCAGGACCGCGCGCAGCTCGTGCCGCCACTGAAGCGCGCGTGCCTCGGGAAGAGGACGCTGCCGGCTCGCCGTCGCCTCCCGGTGGCGGACGCGGGCGGACGGGGCGACGACGACCCGCGCGCCTGCGATCCGGGAGCGCCAGGAGAGGTCGACGTCCTCGCCGAACATCGACATGCGAGGGTCGTAGCCGTCGAGGGCGGTGAACAGGTCGGCCCGCACGAGGGTGCACCCTCCGGGAGCGCCGAAGACCTCGCGCGCCTCGTCGTGCTGGGACTGGTCGAACTCGCGGCGCCCGACGCGGCGTACCGGCGCACCGAGGCGGTCGACGCCGAGGCCGAGCTGGAGGAGCCTGTCAGGCTCGTCGTACGCGACGAGCTTCGGAGCGACGACGCCGGCGTTCGAGCGGAAGGACTCCTCGACCATCCTGCGCAGCGCGTCGTCGTCGGGGACGACGTCGTCGTGGCAGAGCAGGTAGAAAGAAGCGCCCTCGACCGTGTCGAGCACCGCGTTCGCGCTCGGGCCGAAGCCACCGTTGACCGCTAGACGATGGACGTACGCGTCCGGGGCGACAGCGGCGATGCGGGCGGCGAGCGGCTGCTCGCTCCCGGCGTCGACCACGAGGACGGAGAGCCCCTCGTAGTCCTGTCGCTCGAGTGCGGCGAGACACTCCTCGAGCCACGGT
Organism: Actinomycetes bacterium; assembly: GCA_021785095.1. The sequence goes on along the minus strand of JAJYGM010000467.1, from coordinate 276 downwards.
CCGGGGTCGCTCGTGACGACGACCGCGACTACGGGTGGCGCCTGGTCCTCGCCCATCAGGTGGCACACGCTACTCCTGCACCCTCGACCGGTGCCGCCCGGCGGCCGGGCAGCAGCTGGCGGGCGACGCCACGCGGTGGGAGGCCGGCCTGCTCCTTGGTAGGATGCGCGAGGTGGACGACGTGCGCAGGGAGATCGGGCGCGCCGCCGAGGAGCTCGCGTACGCCCTCGTCGGGTTCGCCGTCCTCGGTGTCCAGCGCGGCCAGGTGGTGCGGCG
>JAJYGM010000168.1 GCA_021785095.1 Actinomycetes bacterium | reverse complement strand
CTCGTCGGCGGAAGGGACCTCTTCCAAGCCGAGCGCGTTCCCCTCGGAGCTGTCGATCACCTCTTCGAGCTTGGCGACCATGGCCACGTGCTCAGGGTTTCCCGCGATGAGCTCGTCGACCTGGCCCCGCGCGCGGTCACCGGCGGCGCGCAGCACCGTGGAGTCCAGCTGGAGCCCGGACACCGCCGCGAGCCCTTCGACGAGCGCGGCGCTGGCCATCGGGAACGGCATCGCCGAGACGTAGTGGGGGACCCGCGCCCAGAGGCTGACCGTCGGGATGTGCGCCTCGCCGAGGGCGAGCTCCAGGGCGGAGAGCACGCCTGCGGGGACCTCGAGCTCTCCTTGGACGACGCCGACCTGTGCCGCGAGATCTGCCGAGCCCGCCGGCGCCGTTGCTGCGAGCCGGACGGGACGGGTATGGGGCGCGGCCGCTGGGAACGCACCCATGCCGACGACGAGGCGGACGCCGTGGCGCAGCGCGAGCCGGGCCACGGCGTCGACGAACTCCCGCCAGTGGAAGTCGGGCTCCGGCCCGACGAGGAAGAGCACGTCGGCTCCGGCCTGGTCATGCCCGTGGCGTAGCTGCGTCCGTGGCCACTGGAGCTCCGTCGTGATCCCGTCGACGATGCGGACGATCGGTCGCCGGGCGCGCAGATCCAGGAAGTGATCGCTGTCGAAGGTCACCACGCCGGTCGTGGGCGGGGCCTCGGTGAGCGAGGCGACCGCGTTGGCTGCCCCGAGACCGGCGTCGATCCAGCCCTCCATGGCCACGACCAGGACGGGTGCGTTCAGCACCGGCGACGTGTGCACCTCGAAGAGCTCGCTCACGAATGCCGAGGGTAGTGGCAGCGAGCTGGTCCAGCTGACCGATGGCGAGGGGAGCAGCTCCGTGACGTCCGGGCAGGTATGGTCGATGGCGATGCCAGACGTCACCGATGCCACCTTCCAGACCGACGTCCTCGAGCGTTCGAAGACGGTTCCGGTCGTCGTCGACCTGTGGGCGCCGTGGTGCGGTCCGTGCCGGACCTTGGGGCCCATGCTCGAGCAGGCGGTCGCAGCGACCGGCGGAGCCGTCGAGCTCGCCAAGGTGAACGTCGACGAGAACCCTCAGGCGGCTGCGACCTTCCGCGTGCAGTCGATCCCCGCTGTCTTCGCCCTTCGTGACGGGCAGGTGGTCGACGGGTTCATCGGGGCCGTCCCCCAGGCGCAGGTCGAGGAGTTTGTCGGTCGGCTCGCTTCCGCGCAACCGAGCGAGGTGGACCTGCTCGTCGCAGCCGGTGACGAGGCATCGCTGCGCAAGGCCCTCGAGATCGAGCGTGCCCATCCCGGTGCGGTCGTGGCGCTGGCGAGGCTCCTCGTCGACCGCGGCGACGCGGACGACGCACTCGAGCTGCTTGCCCGCGTGCCCGAGACGGGGGAGGCCCGGGCCGTGGCGGCGCAGGCGCGCCTTCTCGCCCGAGGAGTCCCCGTCGACGGGGACTCCGACGTCACCCGCGTCCTCGACGAGCTTCTCGACCGAGTGCGCGACGACGAGGCGGCCCGCCAGGAGTTCCTCGACCTCCTCGAGACGCTGGGTCCTGACGACGCGCGTACGGGCGAGTACCGAAGAGCGCTCGCCAGCCGGCTGTTCTGAGCGTTCCCGCCCTGAGCGTTCCCGCGTCAGTATCCGCTTCGGGCTCCCCACCGCCCTTCAGCGCCCCGGGGAAAGCGCGTCGCTCGACGCCATGAACTCCTCGAGGTCGACGCCATGAACTCCTCGAGGTCGACGCCCCCCTTCTCGAGGATGGGCGCGAGCTCCTCGGGGGGGAGTGGGCGAGCGAGCAGGAACCCCTGCCCGCGCCGGCAGCCCAGCCGGACCAAGGTCGAGAGGTCGTCCGGCCGCTCGATGCCCTCGCCGACCACGTCGAGCTTGAACGCGCGGGCGAGCCGCACGATCGTGTCGACGATGGCCTGGTCCGTCGGGTCGTTCGCGATTCCGTCGACGAAGACGCGGTCGATCTTCAAGACGTCGACCGGGAGCGATCGCAGCTGGCTCATCGAGCTGAACCCCGTGCCGAAGTCGTCGATCGCCAGCTTCACGCCCATCGAGCGGATGTCCTGCAGCACCCCGACTGCCTGGTCGACGTCGGCGATGACCGCCTGCTCGGTGATCTCGAGGCAGAGGGCCTCGGGGGGGAGGCCCGACCTGCGCAGGCAGTCGGTGACCGATTGCACGAGCCCTGCGGTCGCGAGCTGGGCGGGCGACACGTTGACGCGCACGACCATGTCGAGCCTCCCGTAGCGGCGTCGCCACGACGCGAGCTGCGCGCACGCCCTCTCGAGCACCCACCGGTCGATGTCGGTGATCAAGTGCGTCTCCTCGGCGATGGGCACGAACAGCGACGCCTCCACGAACCCCTCGCCCGCACGGAACCAGCGGACGAGCGCTTCGGCGGCGAGCAGCTCACCCGTCTCGAGGTCGAACTCCGGTTGGTACATGACTCGGAGGGCGTCCTCGTCGAGCGCCTGGCGCAGCAGGAGCTCGATGGTCGAGCGCTCGGCGACGCTGGCTTCGAGCTCGTGGTCGAACACCACGGCGCGGTTGCGGCCCTGGGCCTTCGCCGCGTACAGCGCGACGTCCGCCTGGCCGAGCAGCGCTTCGGCGGTCACGTCCGCGCTCTCCGTGATCGCGATCCCGACGCTGCCGGTGTGGGCGACCCGCTGGCCGCGGACGTCGATGGGCTGCGCGATCAGCTCGAGGAGCCGGTTCGCCGCGGCGACCGCTCCCAGCTCTGCGTCAGCGTCGTCGAGCAGCACGACGAACTCGTCGCCGCCGAGCCGGGCAGCGAAGTCGGCCGGGCGCAGCGACGTACGGATGCGATCTGCGAGCACTCGCAGCACCGTGTCGCCCGCGATGTGCCCGAGCT
>JAJYGM010000129.1 GCA_021785095.1 Actinomycetes bacterium | reverse complement strand
CTGTCCCGCCGTCAGGCCGCGCGCCAGCTGGGCATCGGCGTCGCGACGCTCGATCGGCTCCTGCACGCGGCCCCGTAGGCCGTTCCGAGACGGGCCCTGCTGCACCCGCCGCCGGTGGTCGGCGATCCCCACGCTCGCCCGGATGCGCCGCGACCGGTCCGTCTGGCAGCAGCGGCCCGCCTCATTTGCACCGGGGAACTTCACTAACCGATCTGCCGACGAGGAGCGTTAAGGCAGGCTGGCTGTCTCGTCTCCTCACCAGGTCCGTCGTGCGAGGGTTGGCAGCGCGCCCACCACCACCAGCCGGTGCATCGCCTCGATGGCCCGCGCGCCGTGGGGCGCCGCGCCCACTGGACGCGCTAGGGCGATCTCAACCGGCTGTGGTATCCGGACGTTCCAGCGGGACGCGATCCTCGTGACATTGACCATCTGGCGTGTCCTCCTGTGCGCACCACTGTGGTCGTCGCCGGGCGCTCGGACATCGGGTCGCTCCTCATTCCGCTCCTCATTTCGCCGTATGCTGCGCATAAGGAAGCCGGACACTGCGGCTTGACTGGCTGCTCGAAGGAGAGCGTGATCGAGCGTCCCGTCGCGGTCCCGTACGCGCTCGACCCGCTCATCGGCCGCGAGCAGGAGCTCACGGGTCTCGAGCGGGTGCTCGTCACCCACCGGCTCGTCACGCTCACCGGCATCGGCGGTTCGGGGAAGACGCGCCTGGCGCTCGAGCTGGCCCACCGCCGACGTGCGGCCGGCGGTGACGCCGCCTTCGTCGATCTCGCTCCGCTGAGTGACCCGGGCCTCGTGCCCGACCAAGTGTCGCGCGTCCTCGGGCTTCTCGAGCGTCCCGACGAGTCGGCAGAGACCCGCGTCAGCGTTGCCCTCGCAGAACGCGATCTCCTCCTGGTGCTCGACAACGCCGAGCACCTGTTGGCCTGTCGGGCCTTCGTCGAGCGCCTGCTCGCCGCCAGCGCGCGGCTGCGCATCCTCGTCACCAGTCGTGTCCCGCTCGGCCTGCGCGGGGAGATCGAGCATTCGGTGCCCGGCCTCGCGTTGCCGACCGGGTCGTCGGCGGCCGACGTTGCCGCGTCTCCCGCCTGCGTCCTCTTCTTCGCCCGCGCTGCCGAAGTTGGCAGCGAGCTCGCCGACCAGGGCTTGGCGGCCTCGGTCGGCGCTCTGTGCCAGCGGCTCGATGGGCTACCCCTGGCGATCGAACTGGCCGCCCGACGCACGCGGGTCCTGCCGCCCCGGGCCATCCTCGCTCGCCTCAGCGCCAGCCAGGAGCTCCTCGCGGATCCGTCCCGCCCGGCACGGCAGTCGAGCGTCGATGCGGTCATCGGCTGGACGGTGGGGCTCCTGAGCGAGCGCGAGAGGCGGTGCTTCCTGCGCCTCGGGCTGTTCGCAGGCGGCTTCGACTTCGAGGCCGCCTCTGCCGTCACCGGCGCGTCCGACACGCTCACGGTCGTCGACCGGCTCGTCGAGCTCGGCCTGGTGCAACGACGTGAGACGGGCGACGGTCTGGTGCGATTCGCGCTCCTCGAGTCGATCCGCGCGTTTGCGCTGCAGGAACTCGTGACATCAGGCGAGCTTGCCGCTGCGCGGGCGGCGCACTTCGCCCACTTCCTCGCGCTCGCGACGAGCGCGCACGCCGCGCAGCACGAGGCCACGAGCGGCTTATGGCTGCGCCGCCTCGGGATGGAGATCGACAACGTCCGTGCGGCCCTCGACGGCGCAGCGGCCGCAGGCGACGCCGACGGTGCCCAGCGTCTCGCCGCCGCCATGCTCCCGGTCTGGCTGTACGGCGGCTTCCTGCAGGAGGGACGCGAACGCCTCGACGCGGTGCTGGCACTCAGCAGCGAGCCAACGGCCCACCGAGCCCACGCCTTGGCCGCATCGGCAATGCTGCTGCTCGAACTCGCCGGTCCCGCACCGGCCCGGGCACGGGCCCAGGAAGCCATGCAGATTGCCGACAAGCTGGACGATGCGCCGCTGCGCATCGAGGTGATGCTCACGCTCGCGATCGCGGCAGGCTTCACGGACCTCGGCGAGGCCGCGCGCCTCTTCGAGGAGTTGGCGCGGCTTGCCGCCCAGATCGGCGACCCCGGAGTTGCCCTTGTGGCCGAGGGCAATCTCGCCAGCGTGCAAATGGACCAGGGTCGCTATGACGATGCCGAACCGCTCTTCGAGGACGCGATCCGGCGAGCCGAGGCGCGTGGCAACAGCTTCTCGGCCGGAATGGCGCACGGCAATCTCACGGAGATGTTCCTGCGGCGACGGGACCTCCCGACTGCACGGGCCCATGCCATGATCGCAGTCCAGGGCCTTGAGCCACTCGACCGAGCGTCCCATCTCGCATGGGCGCTGTCTCTCGCCGCCATCGTGGAGACGCGGGATGGCGAGATAGCCTCCGCCTGGGCCCTGCTTTCGAGGAGCGCCGAGCTCATCGAGGCGAGCGGCACCCGGGAGCGGATCCCGGCGTTGCTCGCCGACGCCGCTGAGCTCTTCAGCCTGGTCGGCCTGGCGGAGCAGGGAGCTTCGGCATGGGGCGCGCTGCAGCGCGCGTGGGACGAGCTCGGCATCGCCCCCGACCCCCTCCACGCCGAAAGTACGCAGCCCGTTGAAGCCCAGCTGCGGTCGGCGCTTGGACCGGCGCGGTTCGAGCTCGCCGTCGCGGAGGGTCGCCGGCGCGGTCCAGGCGAGATCGTTCGGCAGGTACGCGCGGTTCTGGCCGGGCCGATGCCCGGCGCCGTGCCACCCTCCCGACCGAGGCCGATCGCGCAGCTGACCACCCGCGAGCACGAGGTGCTGGCCTTGCTTGCGCAGGGGAGCTCAGACGGCGAGATCGCGGAGCGGCTGTACATCAGCGCGAAGACCGCGTCCGTCCACGTCGCGAACATTAAGGCGAAACT
>JAJYGM010000033.1 GCA_021785095.1 Actinomycetes bacterium | reverse complement strand
CGGTCACTCGCGACGCCGCTCAGGATGAAGTTCTGATCCGTCGCGAGGCGGAGCGTCCCGTCGCCATAGCTGTCCGCGAGGCGCGCGGCCTCGATCACGTGCCCCCCGGTCATCCGCCCGACCGGGACGCAGCACCCGACTGCGAAGAGCCCTGCCTGTCGCTGTGGATGAACCCCCACGTGATCGCCGCGGTAGCGCCGGGTGAGGCAGACGCCCGCTGGCTCGAGCGCGACGGCACAGCGCGAGACCAGCTCCGCCCGGAACCGCTCGGGGCCGAGTTCTTGGACCAGGTAGCGCATCCGCGCGAGGCCGCGGTTCTCGCGATTGCCGAGCTCGGAGAAGACCTGCGCGATCGCGCGGCAGACCTCGACGGCGTCGCGAAGCGGGACGAACACGTCGACGTCCGAGGCCATCCGCTCGCCGTCCGAGAGGCCTCCCCCGACGAGCAGGTTGAACCCGAGCTCGCCGTCCTCTCGACGTGCGGGCCAGAGCCCGATGTCGTTGATCTCGGCCTCGGTGCAGTCCTCACGGCAGCCCGTGACGCTGATCTTGAACTTCCGAGGCAGGTTCGCATAGGCACGGTTACCCGTGAAGAAGTCGCTGATCGCGATCGCCACGGGCAGCGCGTCGAAGACCTCGTTCCCGTCGATCCCCGCGAGGGGGCAGCACAGCACGTTGCGCGCCCCGTCCCCGCACGCCTGCACCGTGGTGAGCCCGACCCGGTCGAAACGCTCCCAGATCTCCGGGACGTCGCCGATGCGGACCCAGTGGAGCTGGACGTCCTGGCGGGTCGTCAAGTCGACGTAGGCGTTGCCGAACAGGGGGCTGTCCTCCGGGGCGCGGGCGAAGGTCTCCGCGACGAGGCCGATCTCGCGGGCCTGGCGGGCCTCGAGACGCCCACCAGGGACCTTCACTCGGAGCATGAAGGCATCGTCGCTCCCCCGCTGGGGGTAGATCCCCGCCCACTTGAGGCGTTCCAGCTCCCCCGGAACGGCGGCAATGGCCGAGGCACCCGCTCGCGCATAGCGGTCGAGGACAGCGAGGATCGCCTCGTAGGGATGGCGGGCGAGCTTGAGGCGCTCGACGGCGTTGAGCGTCCCCGTGCGCCGGTAGGGCCGGACGAAACCCTCCGCCCCGCTGGCCGGCCCCCGCAGCGTCGTGCCGATGGGCGGGTCGTGGCCCGCCCCCGGGGGGTCGCCCTCGCTGCCCCGTCCCGGTCTCGCGTCGCCGGTCACCGGTGCAGCCCGCACTCGGTCCGCTCCGTTCCCGGCCACCGTCCCGCCCGGGCGTCCTCCCCCGCACCGACCGGACGCGTGGCCGGGGCACAGCCGATCGAGCGGTAGCCACGCGCGCGAAGCGGGTGCTCGAGGAGGTGGTGCGCCCGGCTGTACCGGTCGACGTCGGCGTCGGTCCAGGCTGCGATCGGGTTCACCTTCACCACTCCCCGGGGCGCGTCCCACGCCACGACGGCCGCGCCCGCTCGCGTCGGTGCGTCGGCGCGTCGCAGGCCGGTCAGCCACGCCGCCTTGCCGGAGAGCGCCCGCGCCAGCGGAGCGACCTTGCGCACCTCGCAGCACCGCTCGGTCCCGCACGGCGACGCCTCGGCATCGCGACCGGGACGCACGATCCGCAGGTTCAGGTCGTAGCGGGACCGCACCGCCTCCACGTACGCGAGCGTCTCGGGGAAGTGCGCTCCGGTGTCGAGGAAGAGGACCTCGATCCCAGGGTCCGCCCGGACGGCAAGGTCGACGACGACGCAGTCCTGGAACGAGCACGCGAGCACGAGGCCACGACCGAAGCGCCCGACGGCCCATTCGATGACCTGGCTGGCCGTCGCTCGCTCGAGACGTTCCTGCACGACCGCCAGATCGCCCGGCGCGCCCAGCCCCGTCCCCGTGCTCGCCGGTTCGGCGAGCACGGCTCCACTGGCCGCTTCCGTCGCGACCGTCGGCTGCACCGAGCACGCGGCCTGACCAGGCGCGAGGAGATGCCCTCCAGCGCTCACCCACCACTTCCCCACTCCACCCTCCTCGATCTCGTCGGCGGCCCCGAGGCGCCATCGGCCCCGGTGCCGATCCCCGCCCGTCCCGGACAGCCGGCCCGGGAACGGCACTGCCCGGGACTCCCGGGAGGCAGAGCCGCGAGCTGGACGCCGCGGGCACCGCCGTCCGGCTGCTATAGATGACTATTCCGATCATCTTTTACAAGATTTGCTCCGCCCCGGTGTCGCCGCGACGAACAGGTCGGCGGGAGCAGGGGGCGCGCGCCGCGGAGCCCGCCTGACGCATGGCGCTCCCCCACCCCCTCTACCCCGTCGGCCTGGTCATCGCCGGTCGGGCGTGCCTCGTCGTCGGAGGCGGCGAGGTCGGCGGCCGCAAGGCGGCCGGGCTCGCCCACTGCGGCGCTCGGGTGACCCTCGTCGCGCCGGAGGTCGCCGGGGCGCTCGGGGTGCTGCGCGCCGAGGGCGTCGCGATCGCCCCCGCCACCCCGGACCCTTCCACGCCACCCTCCGCGCCCGGAGCGGTTGTCGTCTGCCGCCGGGCCTACCGAACCGGCGAGGCCGCCCGCTACTGGCTGGTGATCGCCGCGACCGGGCGACGGGAGGTCGACCGAGCCGTCCAGCGGGACGCCGAGGCGGGACGCGTCTGGGTGAACTGCGTGGACGACGGGGCGCACTGCAGCGTCGTGCTCCCTGCGGTGCACCGCGACGGCGCCGTGACGCTGGCCGTGTCGACGGGGGGGTCGAGCCCCGCGCTCGCCTCATGGCTGCGAAGCCGGCTCGCGGACGGCCTCGGGGAGTCCGTCGGGGACCTCGCGGCGCTGCTCGACTGCGCCCGCCAGGCGCTCCACCGGGCCGGTCGCTCGACGGAGGGGATCGATTGGGCGGCGCTGCTCGACGTGCCCCTG
>JAJYGM010000725.1 GCA_021785095.1 Actinomycetes bacterium | reverse complement strand
ACCCTCGAAGGCGACGAGGTTCTCGTTCTGCAGCTCCAACCTGAGGAGCCTGCCCGCATCGGAGCCCGTTCCCTCTACTACGACCGAGCCGCGAACGAATCCGGCGCTGGTCCGCCGTTCGACGTCCGCAACTTTTCCGAAGAGCAGGATGAACCCGCCAGCCCGGATCACGAGCTCGTCCACGAGGTTTCCCTCACCCCCGAGACGGAGCTTGCCGATCCCGAGAGCCCGGGTCACCGACCCGTGGATCGCAGCACGGCGCGCCTCTCCGGCCGTCATGCAGTACTCGGTCGAGGCGGCCGAACCACCGAACTCGACCGCAGTCGCTCGCTCGAGGCGCTCGAGCCACGCGCCGGAGCACGCTCGGAAGACAGCCACGTTCCCACGCTCGTCGGTCATGACAGCAGGGCTCGGTGAGATCCCGGCGAGGTGCATCGCGACCTGTGGGATCTCCGGGAACGCCCTCCCCATGCCGTCGGCGTCGAGCACCGGAAGCGAGAGACGCGCCGCCCAGACGAAAGGGAGCAGTCCGTTCGAGCCGCCGATCTCAGCGGGCATGAGGCACGCGACCGGCTCGCCGCGCAGCCGCTCGACCTCCTGACGGAGCCGGGCGCCCTCGTCGCCACTCTCGAACTTCTCGGTCGCAACAGTCGGGGCACCGACCATCCCACAGGGCATGACCAGCGCGTCGGTGTCCAGCTCGTCCACCCCTACCAGCGTGACCGGCCCGAAGTCGCTGATGGCCTGGAGCATCATCAGCCTACCCACGCTCGTGTCGCCTCCCCCGCCGGCACCGAGCAGCGCACAGCCCCGCGCGAGATCCTCGACGTCCCCCGCTGCGATCAGGCGAGACATGGCCGATGCGGGGCCGCGCTCGGAACGGCTCGCGTGCACTCTGCTCCCCCTTCGGCACGGCGACCCCGACAGCGCAGAGGGTTCGGATGCAACGAGGGGCTCCAGGTGCGGCCCGAGCGGGGGCGCCAGGCTCGACGTCGCGTCGGAGCTCGTTCGAGGCCCGTCGCCTCGCTCCGCCGAGCGTCGTCTCGGGAAGTCCAGTCCATGCCTCATCATCCAGGAGACCACACACGCGGGCTACGTGCAGTCTGAACAAACTCTGTACTGATCTTGTCGGTTTCGTAGAATCGCGCGGGTGCTCACCGTCGATGACGTCCTCGCACTCCCGGGGCTCGAAGGCTCGCGGCGGCTGAGCCCGACCGGAGGGTCGCGCCGGCCCGCAGTCGTCGACCTGGTCGAGCGACTCGAGGCACTGCGAGCGGTCCCGTCGGAGAGCTGGGTCTTCCTCAGCGAGCGGTGCGCCGCGGAGACGACTGCCTACGAGGTCGACCTGGCCCTCCGCCACGCAGCCTCCCGCGGCGCAGCTGCGATCGCGTCACCTGCGTCACCTGCGAACCGCTGGGCGGATCCGAGCGCCACCGCCCTCGAGATCGCGCGGCGCGCGGGCATTGCGCTCGTCCGGCTCGGACCGACGACCCCCTCCGTGACCGGCCTCCTCCACGCCGACCGGGCGCTCACGCGCAACGCCGGCAGCCAGCTCGCCCGTGCCGCCGCCGCACTCGACGACGTCCTCCGAGCGGTGGCCGAGGGCGAGTCGGTGCCCCGCCTGCTCGACCTGGCAAGCGAGCGCTTCGGCAGCCCGGTAGAGGCCTGCCCGTACGCCTGTGCTGTATCCAGCCCCCTCCTCCCCCGTTCGGAAGGTGGAACCGGGCAGGCCCCGACTCGGCCGGGAACCGCCAGGGTCGGGCGGAGCGGCCTCCCAGACCACGGGCCGATCGCTACCGAGCTCGCAAGCGAGGGGCTCGACGGGGCGACGGCGCTGTTCGTCTGCGCCAGGTCGGTGATCGCCCAGGACGTCGCGGCTGCTCGGCTCCTCGTGAACAGCCTCGCTGCGGTCATCGGCCGGCAGCTGGCGCTCGCTGCGGACAGCCGGGACATCCCACTCCGGACGCGGAGCCAACTCCTGAATGGGCTGCTCTTCCTGGACTCCGCCCACCAGGAGGATCTCCTCGCGGAGGCACGCCGCCTCGCGATGCCGATCGACGGGTGGCACGTGGCCGCCTATGTCCAGGTGGACCTGCCAGAGAGCCCCCGCGACGAAGAACGCCGACTCGCGCTCTCCGAGGCAGTGAGCCGGGTCGCGCTGGCCCACTGCCAGCGCGTCGGAGGGACGTGGACCCACACCTCGAACTGGACCGCCATCGTCCTCGTCCAGATGACCACCGCGCGCCCGGAGCCCCAGCGGCCGCGCCGGATCGTCGACGCGCTCGATGGCGCGCTCCGGGAGCTCGCCGAGCGGTTTCCCGACGCGCATGTGGGCGCCGGAATCGGGGGCGTGCACGAGGGTATTGCGGGGATCCGCACCTCGGTGAAGGAAGCGCGGGCGGTGCTGGCAGGCGCGCGTGCCTCCGGGAACGATCGGCCAGTCGTCGCCTTCGATGCCTACGGGATCCAGCGCGCGCTCATGGAGTGGTACGCCTCGGACCCCACCCAGGAGGCGGTGGCAGTCCAGCTCGCCCCGCTCATGGAGCTCGGGGCGCGCCGACGGGACGTTGCGATCCGGACACTCAAGACGTACCTGGACGAGCAGGGGTCACTCACCCGTACCAGCCGGGCGCTCGGTCTCCACCGCAACGCCGTCGCCTACCGGCTCGAGCAGATCAAGCGCCTCATGGGCTCCGACCTCTCCGACGCCGACGAACGCCTGGCCCTCCAACTCGCCTGCCGGGCGTACGTGGTCGGAGCAGCCTGAGGGGGCTCCAGCGACGACCCGGCCCCGATGGCCACGCAGCTGTCGCACTTGCCGCACGGATGGTCCGTGGGCCCGTCCACGCAATTGAGCGCCTTGGCCAGCAGCTTGGCGGTGGACGTCTTGCCGGTGCCGAGTGAGCCGGCGAACAGATAGGC
>JAJYGM010000698.1 GCA_021785095.1 Actinomycetes bacterium | reverse complement strand
GAGGCCTACTACCGCGCCGCCGACGTCTTCGTCTGCGCCTCGGAGCACGAGGGGTTCTGCGTGCCGATCGTCGAGGCGATGGGCCACACCGTGCCGGTTGTCGCCTACGGCGCGACCGCGGTGCACGAGACCGTCGGAGACGCCGGTCTCGTGCTCGCGACGAAGGACCCGCTGCGCTTCGCGACTGCAGTCCACCGGGTGGTGGCGGACGAAGCGCTCCGCGCTCGGCTCTCCTCGGCAGCACGGCGCCGGGTGGAAGGCTTCGCCCTCGCCACCTCCACCGCGCGTTTCGTCATCTCGTCCGGGGAGCAACCGGGGGGTAGGCCGGAGCTCCGAAGCGGGCGGCCCAAGTATCGCGGGTAGCCTGACGGGGTGCGGCGGCTCCCTCTTTCGTTCGTCTTGCTCGGCGTGCTCGCGCTCCTCGCAGTGGGGGGTGCCGTTCTCGGCGCCTTCCAGGCGCCGACAGGGACCGACCTCGCCGTCCACAACGGTGCAGGCGAGACGCTCCTCGCCGGCCACGTTGTGGGGAACTACACCACCTCCCAGCTCAAGGGCGTCACCGTGTCGTTCGACTTCAGGGCGCCGGACCGCGTCCACGAGGTGGCGACCGTCCCGACGGGAAAGGTGCAGGGACGGCGGAACGTGACCGGTACGCAGGCGTCGACCGTCCTCGACCCGGTGCGCCAGCTGCTCTCGCTCCAGTCGTTCTCGCCGCACGGCTCGCTTTACGAGTCCGTCCAGCCGGCGTCGATCCTCGTTCCCCCAGCCACACGCCCGCGCGTCCGCGGCACCTTCCAGACCCGCGTGCAGCTCCAGGGCGGCTTCGTGGTTGCAGTGTTCGTCCGGATCGCAGCGAGCGAGGGCCCGCAGCACATCGTCGAGACCGTCAAGTACCGCCTCTCGAGGGTCGACGGCTGGAAGCGATCCCGCTAGGAGCCGCGCACGGCTCGAGAGTGGCGGGGGGGCCCGGCCCATGGGTGATCGAGAGGTCGTGGTCCTCGCTGCGATGGCGCGCGAGCTGCGCCCGCTCGCGCGGGCCCTTCGGATGCGCGCAGGCCCCGTCGGCGGCTTGCCGGCGTGGCGCGGCCACGGCGTCGTCGCCGTCGCGGTCGGCGTCGGGCCCGAGCGCGCACGAGCCGGGACCGAGCAGGTGCTCGACGCGGTGCGGGCACGCCGGGTGCTCGTCACCGGCCTCGCAGGAGCGCTCGATCCCGCTCTCGAGGTCGGCGACATCGTCCGGCCCCGCGCCGTCGTCGACGTGCGCACGGCAAGGGTGCTGGTCGTTGCGCGCGGCGACCTCGCACGCGCTGGGGTGCTCGCGACCGTGGACCGTGTCCACCTCGAGAGCAATCATCCGCGTGGCGGGGCCGTCACGGCGCAGCTGCCCGACGGCGCGACGGCCGTCGACATGGAGACCGCTGCGATCGCGGCCGTCGCCGAGGCGAGGGGGATCGCGTGGGACGTGGTCCGCGGGATCAGCGACGTCGCCGGCACCCTCACGCCCGACGTCGCGGCACTCTTGTCCCCCGATGGCCACGTGCACGTCCTCGCGGTGGCGCGCCTCCTCCTCCGTCGCCCCCAATCCCTGGGACGCCTCGTGAGGCTCGGCGTCGGCGCCAACCGAGCGCTGCGGGCAGCGACCCGCGCTGTCGTCCGCGACCTAGCCGCGGGCGGCCAGTGCCCCTGAGCAGGGACAAGACGGCCCGCTCGACGCAGGACCCTGCGCGGCCCGACAATGGAGAGGTGACGACCTCATCTTCGACTGGGTCCCAAGAGCGCGCCGCGGTCCCCCAGCGCCAGCACATCCTCGACACGGCCCTCGCGCTCATGTCCCAAAAAGGTGTCGACGGTACGAGCATGCGCGACCTCGCCGCCGCCTCGGGCCTCAACGTGGCCTCGCTGTACCACTACTTCGCCTCGAAGCGCGAGCTGCTCGTTGCGGTGCTCCAGGAGCGTGGGTTCATCGAAGACCTGGCAGCGTCGACCGGACCCGCTGCGATCTCACGCGACGACCTCGACGGGCTCGTCAACATCCTCGACGACATCCTGCACTCGATGCTCGAGGTCGAAGACTTCATCAGGCTCATGCTGGGCGAGGTGCTGCGCGGCCAGGAGACCGCCCACGTCGTCGGGATGGAGCTCTTCGACGCCACGCAGGCCGCGCTGGAGCGTTGGCTCGAGGAGTCCGAGCCGACCATCTGCAGCGGTCCCGGGGCGCCGGCGGCCGCCAGGGTGCTGCGCGCATTCCTCGTAGGTCTGTTCTTCGAGCACCTCGCAGGCGTGCTCGACACCTCGGGCGACGTCCGCCAGGTGCTCCGGGAGCGGGCGGCGGAAGCCGCGGTTGTGCTGCGCAACCGTTCGTGAACGCGGCTCCGCGCGCTTCCCCGCTTCGTCGCCCCCTTCGTCGCCCCCTTCGTCGCCGATCAACGTCCCCCCTGGGACCCCCCCGGCGCCCGGCCGCGCTGCGCCACGCCGAGGAACCCTCGCAGCTCGGCGACCAGCGCATCCATGAGCTCCGCTGGCGCTGATCCCGAGATCACGAAGAAGTTCCTCCCCCCTGCGTCGTCGGGAGTGCAGTTGACCCGCAGGACGTCGCGCCCGGTGTGGACGCGGAACCGGCGCTGGCGCACGCCGGCGAAGTCGGGACCCTCTCGCTCGTCGAACATGAAGAACGACACCGTGGGCTCAGGGGGGACGAAGGCCGCGGGCGCCTGCATGCGGGACTCGGCGAGCGGCACGGGCACGGCGCTCGCTGCCAGGGCCTCACGCAAGGAGCGCAGCACTCTCGGAGAGATGTCCTCCAGCCGCTCTGTCGCGACCACCTGCGCGACCATGCGCACGGGCCCGACGAAGTTCCCGATCAGGTCCTTGGCGCCCGGACGGCTGCGGTTCGAGACGGCGGAGGTGACGACGAACCGCTCGG
>JAJYGM010000077.1 GCA_021785095.1 Actinomycetes bacterium | reverse complement strand
CGAGACCGCCGATCGCCTCGCTCGGCTCGAAGCGCGAGGCACAGGGAGGCGACCGGAAGGGGGAGGAGCGCGGCGACGGTCTCGTGGAGCGACTGGCCGGTGAGATGCAGGCATGCCGCCTCGACGAGCGGACCTCCCGCAAGCCCGAGCGAGAGCGCGACCGTGTAGAGCGCGAGGGCTCGGGACGGGACTCTCGCACGGCTGCCCGCCAACGTCATCGTGGCGGGGAAGACGAGGCCGCCCGCGGCGCCAAGAAGCAGAGCGCAAGCCCACAGCCCGATCACCCCCGCAGCGGGCACCGCGAGCGCGACGAAGGCGACGACGAGCAGCGCTTGCCCCGCAGCGAGCGTCCTGTAGGCGTTGGACGCCGTGGTACGAGCTCCGACGGTGGCCGCGGCCAGGATGCCGGCTGCCCCCGCGACGGCCACGATGACCCCGATGAGGTGGTTGCTCACCTCGAGGAGCTGGTGCCCGATCAGCGGGTACGTCGTCTGGCCGGCATTCTGCGCCGCCCGCCCGAGGGCGGTGACCGGGAGGATGAAGCCGGCGCCCTCGAACGCGCGAAACGGCCGGTGACCTGCTCGACGCGTCACTTCCCGCTGGTCAGGCGTGCCAGCGCCGCTGCGAGCTCTCGAATTCCGACAGGTCCCACAGCCGGGCACGGAGCGGGACCAGCCTGTAGAGCACGTCGATCGACGGGTCGTGGGACGGGAGGTACTCCGCGTCGCCAGGGTCTGGGTATTTCTGGTCCAGCTCCCTCACGACGTCAGGGTGATCCGAAGGCGCGCCGAGCGTGTCGAACGTGCCGTCGACGATGACGACGTGCTCGGCAGACTCGAGGTGGATCGTCACCCTCGGATCACGGGCCAGGTGCCTCGCCTTGACGGTCTCGCGCGACGTGAAGCAATGGAGGGCGCCGCCGGCGACGGCACCCCAGACCGGCACGGCGTGGGGTGCTCCGGACGGGTCGGTCGTCACCAGCCAGTAGCTGCGCGCCGGCGCAAGACGGCGGGCGACCTCGTCCCAGGAGATCGTCAGGGGTGCCACGGGCGCAGCTTGCCACACCCCCGAACGCGTTGGCCCAGCGCCGGGCCGCATCAAGGAGCGTTCAGCCCTGTCCGCGCCCGGGGGCCGCAGGCGACGGAGCGCTGGCGATCAGCTGGACGGTGTCCATCGCCAGGCGAGCACCCGTGGCGCACTGGTCGATCGCCAGCTCGATGTGGACTCCCCGGAGGCGTCCCTCCCGGCCCAGCTGAGCAATCTCCTCCCGGCTGAAGTACCCGACGACCGGGTGCTCTGCGGTCGTGCGGAGCGCGCCGCCAGCCACCTTCGAGCGGAACACGAAGTTGACCACCCCGACGCCTTCCGACGTCCGGGGACAGTGGTAGATGGCGACGAGGTGCTCCACCTCGACGTCGAGGCCGGTCTCCTCCCGAGCCTCGCGGACGGCGGCTTCGGGCAACGTCTCACCCAGTTCCGGTTTCCCCGCCGGGAGGTTGAACCGGGACCGCGCTGGCCCCTTCGATTCTTGGACGAGGAGGTAGCGCCCGCCGACGATGATCAGGTTCGAGCAGCCGATGACGGTCGCGGGGAGGTGAGCGACCATCTCTACCCGTGAGCCCATCGAGTTGTGGCGCGCCCTTCGAGCGCGCCGGCGACGAGCGTCATCGGGTGCACGCAGGCGACGCCGGCGGCGGCGAGGTGCATGGAGCAGCCAGGATTGGCGCTCGCGACCACGTCGGGAGCCGCCCGTGCGATCGAGGCCAGCTTCCGAGCGCGGATCGCGCGGGCTTGGCGGCGCTCGACGAAGGCGTAGGACCCACCCGCGCCGCAGCACAGTCCGTCGTCGTCGAGCTCGACCAGCTCTCGAACGAAGGGCGCGAGCACGGTCCGGGTGGCGGTGTGCACGTGCTGGGCATGGCGGAGGTGGCACGGGTCCTGAACCGCCACACGGAGGTCGAGCGGTCGCACTTGGGCAAGCCCCGCCATCCGGGGAGCGAGCCATTCCGAGACGTCGAACACTCGACGAGCCAGATCGCGTGCCGCGTCGGACCCTAGGAGCTGGCCGTACTCCTTCATCATGGCTCCGCAGCCCGCGGAGTCGACGAGCACCGGGAGGCCGTCGCTGAGCGCGTCGATGGCACGCCTGGCGAGCCGCCGCGCGGGGTCCGTGAGGCCTGCGTGCGCGTGGAGCGCGCCGCAGCACGGCACGCGATCACCCGTGGGCATTGCCCCGAAGCCTGCCGTGGCGAGCACCCGCACCGTGTCGCGATGGACGTCGCGCTGTAGAGCGTCCATCACGCACCCCGTGAAGAGGTACACGTCGGACCCCGAGGGGGTGAGCGGTGCCTGGCGGATGGGGAGCCTCGGCAGCCCGGCCGAGGTCGGGATGACACCGAGACGCTGGCCGGCCGCGACGGCGAGGCTCGCGGTCCGCACGAGCCGCGGGTGGCCGAGCACGGCGTAGCCGGCGCGGATCGACCGGGAGACCGAGAAGCCCTCGTCCGCGAGCACCTCACGCGTCCTTGCGATGAGGTGCCCGAAGGGCACAGCGCTCGGGCACGCCGTCTCGCAGCCGCGGCACTGCACGCACGTCTCGAACGACCGCCGCACAGGATCGGACAACGGTGCGCCGTCGTGCTCGACGGCGCGCATGAGCGCGATCCGCCCACGCGGTGACTGGCTCTCGTCGCCGGTCACGCGGAACGTCGGGCAGGAGGGCAGGCACAGGCCGCACTGCACGCACCGGCTGAGCTCGCCGGGGTCGAGCCCGAGGGTGGTCACGGTGCCATCACCCGGCCGCCAGGGAAACTGCACGCCCCGGGTTCAGGCGGCCGTCGGGGTCGAAGGCGTGCTTGACGCGTGCGGCGAGCGCGGCGAGCGCGGGAGACACCGGGCGCGCTGCAGGCGGGCACGACGCGAAGAC
>JAJYGM010000407.1:314-2926 GCA_021785095.1 Actinomycetes bacterium | reverse complement strand
AAGGTGGCGTCGGGCCGCCTCGGCACGAAGAACCTGGTCGTGGCCGTCACGGCGACCGTGCTGGACGTGGTCGACCTCGCGTCGGCGACGGCGAAGGACCCCGGAACCGCGACCCCGCAGGCTGTCTTCGTCGTCACCCCGTTGACCGCGGTCACGACGCCGGAGACGTGGACCACGCCGGCGTGCTCACGGTGCGAGGACGACGTCGACGCCCCTGCTGCCGCCGCGCCGCCTCCGACGACCGCGACGACGACCGCGACGGCACAAGCCAACCATCCACTGACAGAACGGCCTCGTGCAGCCATGTGCACCGCCCCCTTTCTCGCCCTGATCGCTCCGGCCGTGCGCCCCGCACGAGCCTGCCCGGATCGGTCCCTGATCGACCTTTCGCCTCGGTTGTCCCGACCTGGCCCCGCTCTACCCGCCGGGGCCGCCCCTCAAACAGCGGCGAAGCCCCGACAAGCGACTCTTCGCCGGTCCGGACCCCTCCGCGCCGGCCCGCGGTCCGGCGCGGACCCCAGAGGTTGCGCCCAGCCCGCTACCCTGGGCAGGTGCCCGTGGAGCGCGTGGTCTTGGCAGAGCCTCGGGGCTTCTGCGCAGGAGTCGAGAAGGCGATCAAGGCCCTGGCCTGGATGGTGAGGGTGTTCGAGCCACCGGTGTACTGCTACCACGAGATCGTCCACAACCAGCTCGTGGTCGACCAGTTCCGGGCTCTGGGCGTCGTGTTCGTCGACGACGTGGCCGAGGTTCCGCCTGGGTCGCCGCTCATGCTGAGCGCCCATGGGACCGCCCCCGAGGTCCTGGAGGAGGCCCGGCGGCGCGGCGGGGTCGTCGTCGACGCGGTGTGCCCGCTCGTCACCAAGGTCCACCACGAGGTGGAGGTCCGGACCCGCAAGGGCTTCACGATCCTGTACGTCGGCCACGCCGGCCACGAAGAGGCGATCGGGACGATGGCGGTCGCTCCGGGCGCGGTGCGCCTCATCGAGACCGAGGAGGACCTGGACGCGCTCGGCGACCTGGACGAGGCGCCGGTGGCGCTGCTCGCGCAGACCACGCTGAGCCACGACGAGTGGCAGGGGCTGATGGAGGAGGCGAAGCGCCGGTTCCCCGACCTGTGGCTCCCGGGCCGCGACGACCTGTGCTTCGCCACGACGAACCGCCAGGCCGCCTTGAAGGCGATCGCCGACGAGTGCGACGCGATCGTCGTGATCGGGTCGGCCAACTCGTCGAACACCGTCGCCCTGGAGAAGGTCGCCAGGGCCTCGGGCTGCGACCGGGTCGTGCGCATCAACCGGCCCGAAGAGCTCCCCGACGACCTGGTCGGCACCGTCGGGGTGACGGCCGGCGCCTCCGCGCCCGAGGCGGTCGTCTCGGCCGTCGTCGCGCGCCTCGCCCCGGCCAGCGGCACCGACGTCGTCTCGGTCACCACCGAGCACGAGTACTTCCCGCCGCCGCCCGAGCTGCGGGTGCTCCTTCGCGCGCTCGCCACCGCGCTCGCCGTCACGACCGCGGCCCCGACGGGCTCCGTGCTCGATCCCGTCGGCGAGGACCGAGGAACCTCGGCCGCCCGCCTGCTCGCCGCCGTGGCCCCAGCCGCCTGATCCAGGCTCGATTCAAGGGGGAGCTCGACATGTCCAGCGTCTCGGACGGCCGACGTACGCGCCTCATGGCACTCCAGCGCCTCGCCATCCAAACGGGGCGGCAGGACTTCGACGCGCGCCACCCCGACCTTGCCTTCTCGCCGGTCGTCGCGCTCATCTGCGCCTACGAGGAGGAGGCCAACCTCGGCGCGGTCCTGGCGCGCGTCCCCGCGACGGCGTGCGGGCTCGCGGTCACCCCGCTGGTCGTCGTCGACGGCGGCGACGACGCGACCGACCAGGTGGCGAAGGAGGCGGGGGCGGTCACCTTCGTCTTCCCGACCAACCTCGGCCACGGGGTGGCGCTTCGCGTCGGCTACGACCTGTGCGTGACGGGCGGCGCACGTTACGTCGTCACCCTCGACGCCGACGGGCAGAACGACCCAGCGGAGATCGAGACGATGCTCCAGCCGCTCGTGGACGACGACGCCGACTTCGTCGTGGCGTCCCGCCGCCTCGGCGTCGACCAGACCGCTGACAGCTACCGCAAGCTCGGCGTCAAGTGGTTCTCGTGGCTCATGAACCTCCTCACGGGGTCGCACCTCACGGACACCTCGAACGGCTACCGCGCGTTGCGGGTGAGCATGCTGTCCGACGTGGCCCCAAGGCTCGAGCAGGACCAGTACCAGACCGCCGAGCTCCTGATCACCGCCATGAGCCGAGGCTGGCGCGTCACCGAGCGGCCCACCGTCTGGCACGAGCGCGCGTCGGGGCAGTCGAAGAAGGGCGGCAACCTCGTGTACGGCTTGCGGTACGCCGCCGTCATCGTGGCGACCTGGCGGCGGGAGCGGAGCCTCGGTGGTGGGCTCGGTCTCGGGCTCGGACGCGGCCGCGGCTTCAGCGCGCGAGGCTGAGCGCGGCCGGGGCGGCGGGATTGCCTGTTGCCTCACGTCAAGACCTCCGGGAAGGCTGAGTCGTTGCCTCACCAAGAAGCTCCGGATGGTGAGACGCGTTGAAGTCCCGGTTGACCCGGGG
>JAJYGM010000407.1:0-304 GCA_021785095.1 Actinomycetes bacterium | reverse complement strand
GCCGGGGCGGGGGGATTGTTGAACGGTCGCGGGACGGGGTGTTAGCGTCGTCGCCGTCGGATGGTTCGGCAACCGTCGAAGCGATCCGGCGTCGGGGTGTCCGGCCACTCGGGATGACGACCGGGCACTGACTACCGAGCACTGGGGGATGGGCATGAAGAGAAGGCAGATCGACCCGCGCGTCGGGAGCGGGGTCACCGCGCTCCCGGTGGTGCCGGCGACGGACTGAACGCGGGGCCGCAGACGGGGCACGGCGAGCCCCGTCCGGTCATGGACGGCCTACTCGAGGGGCGGGCGTGCCTCG
>JAJYGM010000687.1 GCA_021785095.1 Actinomycetes bacterium | reverse complement strand
ATGGCGAAGACCGTCGCCCGGATGCGGGGATCGTCGGGCGGCAAGAAGTCCACCAGGCTCAGGACGAGGACCGAGGCGTCGAGCTCGGCCGAGCCGTAGGACTGGACGAAGACTCCCCGCTGGTCGACGGCGTGGGCGCAGATGTCCTCGTGGATCTCGCAGGCCGCCGCGAACCACGCGTCGGCGCGATCGATGTCGCCCCGCAGGCGGGCCAGGCGGGAACCGCGCTCGACCGCGACCCAGCACATGACCTTGGAGAATGTGAAGTGCTGGGGCTCGCCGCGCATCTCCCAGATGCCCCGGTCCGGTTCACGCCACCGGGCCAGCGCCGTCTCGACCGCCTGCACCACGATGCGCCAGGAGCGCTCGGAGAGCGAGTCGCGCGTGCGGGTGTGCTCGAAGATGCAGTCGACGATCGCTCCCAGGATGTCGTGCTGCACTTGGTGGTGCGCGGCATTTCCCGCGCGCACCGGCTGACTCGCCGCATACCCCGTCAGGTGGTCGAGCTCGACCTCGTCGGGTGCCGCACTCCCGTCGACGGGGTACAGGACATGCAGGTCGCTGCGCGCCTGGTGGGTACCGAACACCGGCTCGAGCACGTCGCTCAGGAATCCCAAGAAGTCGTCCGCCTCGGTATCGAAACCCAGGGACCGCAGCGCGCGCAGCGCGAAGGCCGAATCGCGAATCCAGGTGTAGCGGTAGTCCCAATTGCGCGTCCCCCCGACCTGTTCGGGCAGCGAGGTCGTGGCAGCGGCGAGCAGCGCACCCGAAGGCGCGTAGGTCAGTCCCTTGAGTGTGAGGGCACTGCGCTGGAGGATCTCGCGCCACGGGTGGTCGGGAAAGCGTCCCTCGTCCATCCACCCGCGCCAGAAGCGGCTCGTCTCGGCCAAGTAGGAGTCGACCTCCGGACGCGACGTCGGCTGGGGGTTGTCGGTCCAGCCGAGCACCACGTAGAAGGACTCGCCCTCGCTCAGACGACGACGCGCGCGGACTCCACGTCCTTCGACACCCCAGCGCACGTCTCCCGTCAACGTCAGTCGTGGCTGGGCCGCGTTGGTCGTGACGACGGACCCGTATCCCGGTCCGCTGTACTCCCAGTGCGCGTCCTCGCGTCCGTAGTCGAACGCTGGCTCGCAGTCCGCGACCACCTCGATCGTCCCGTGCAGGCAGGTGGCCGTGCGGACCAGGAGGTGGCGGGCATCGTAGTCACCGGGCGTGCGTCGATAGTGAGCGAGCCGCTCGCCGTCGCGGTACCACCGACCCACGGCCAGGAAGTCGTTGACCGCCAGCCATCCGGTGTTGGCCTGCCAGGTGGTGTTGAGGACCATGGTGCCTGGGATGTACTGACGATGCGCGGGAACAGCACGGTCGGCGGGTGCCAGGCGGAAGGTGCCGGCCGCGCGATCCAGGATCATGCCGAAGACGCTCGGATCGTGCGGGCGGGGCAGGCACATCCACTCGATGGCGCCTGTCGGTGCGACGAGACACGTGTTCTCGCAATCAGACAGGAACGCGTAATCAGCAATCGGAGGAAAGTTGGACTCCAGCGAGTCGAAGTGCTCCACCCCCGTCCTCCTCGGTCACTCGCATCCCTCTTCGCTGTTGTGGCCACACTAGTGAGACCTCACATCAGACGCGCATCGGGCCCCGTGGCACCAGCCCGGAGATTCTCGATGGCGCGGGCGCTGCGAACCGGCCAGTGCTGGCATCGACCAGGGGCGGGGCACGTGGCTGCAGGAGCCTCGACCCGCTCGGTGATGCCTGATTGGGCGATCGAGCGGGGCTCGTGGCCATGTCTGGACACCCGCGCAGCACCGGTGGGGCCTCGAGCGCTAAAGAGGTCGCGATCCCGTCGCGCACCAGCCCTCTGATCCAGCGCTCCCGTGTGGCGCCACCGGAGTCGAAGGGGAGTGCGACAATGCTGAACGTGATGGGTGGAGGATCGCGCCGGGTTATCAGTTGGCTGGGGGCAGTCGCGGCGAGTGTGATGTTCCTCACTCCCGCTAGTGCGAACACACCGCAACCTCGAGGACCACTGGCCACCACGAGTTGCGCATCCGCATCACTGCGAGTCACGGCGGCCGCCACGGTCGCGGGGCTCGGGAACAACGCGATCCTCCTGCGCTTCACGAATTCTGGCCGGGAGACATGCTGGATTCGCGGCTACGCGAGAGTCGTTCTCTACGGCGCGCCCCGGCCCAAGTCGCCTCCGACGTTTGCGAGAGTCGCGAGGGACACCCCGGCCGTCTACATGGGCGGGCTCATGCGGTTCTCGGGTCACGCCGTAGGATTGCGCGCCCAGCCCACCGCCTCGCTCGCGCACGGTGCGTCGGCGTACGAGCTGGTGGGTGATGGGGACAACCCCTTGAATGGGGCCCGAACGTGCCCCTCCACTGTCGGGGCCCGCGTGGTGGTCCGGTCCATCACTCCGACGGGAACCACCATGATCGTCCGACGCATTCCGGCTGCGGCGTGGCAGTGCTTTGCTCCGCTGGTCACGCCCATCGTTCCCTACCGCGTTCAGCGCTTCGAGGGTGCGACCTACCACCAGCGCGGCACGTACTTCCTCGACTAGTACGTGGCGCCCAAGGCGCGGGGGCCCTCGATCGTTACCGGTTCGGGGAGCATCCGCCTCCAGCGGTCGCAGCGCCGCCGCCGCGCCGATTGGGCGAACACGGTGGAAACTGAAAGGACATCCCCGGCTAACCGCGGGACACCGCACTGGTGGAGGTGCTGGGAATCGAACCCAGGTCCGCCCACGCCGTTGGGAACATTCTCCGAGCGCAGCCGACGAGAGATTGTCGGGAAGTGGTGCTCATCGGCGACCGGCCACTTCCGTAGTCAACTGAGATTTCCCACCGTGCCCGCTGACGCAGCACATCGGTAAGCCCCGCTCTTTGACGCCCGATTCCTAAGCCACAGGGCCG
>JAJYGM010000133.1 GCA_021785095.1 Actinomycetes bacterium | reverse complement strand
ATCGAGGGTGTCGAGCTCGCCGGCCCGGTGCGGAAGATCGCGGACGTGGACGTCGACCCGGCCCTCTTCGTCGGAGCCGAGATCGACTCGGTGCTCGCCGACGTGGCCGACCACGAGGGCGGATGACGGCACAGCTTCCGGGCACGCTCATCACGCGCGAGTTCCGCGAGCGCATCGTGCTCGTGGGCGTGGTGTCGCCTGGCATCGACGCAGAGGAGGTGGAGGCGAACCTCGACGAGCTCGCGTTGCTCGTCGACACCGCGGGAGCCGATGTCGCGGCGCGCACCTTGCAACGGCGCTCCCGGCCCGACCCCGCGACGTTCGTCGGACGCGGCAAGGCGCACCAGCTCGCCGAGCTCGCCGAGCAGGTCGACGCGGACACGGTCGTCTTCGACGACGAGCTGTCGCCCGCTCAGCAGCGGAACCTCGAGAAGCTGCTCGGTCGCACCGCCATCGACCGGACGGCGGTGATCCTCGACATCTTCGCCCAGAACGCGCGCAGCCCCGAGGGAAGGGCGCAGGTCGAGCTGGCACTGCTGCGGTACCGGTTGCCGCGGCTGCGCGGGCGCGGGCGCGAGCTCAGCCAGCAGGCGGGCGGCATCGGGACCCGGGGACCCGGCGAGACGCAGCTCGAGGTGGACCGCCGCCGCCTGGTCCGCCGCATGCACCGGCTCGAGGCGGATCTGCGCGACGTGGACCGGACGCGCCAGCTCCAGCGCCGCTCGAGGAGCCGCGGCCGCCTGCGCGAGGTCGCGATCGTCGGCTACACGAACGCGGGGAAGTCCACGCTCCTCAACCGGCTGACCGGCGCGGGCGTCCCC
Organism: Actinomycetes bacterium; assembly: GCA_021785095.1. Next base: position 2,107 of record JAJYGM010000133.1, on the reverse strand, counting down.
GCCGAGAACCGGCTCTTCGTCACGCTCGACCCGCGGACGCGCCAGCTCGCGCTGCCGGGCGGCGAGACCGTGCTCGTGACCGACACCGTCGGCTTCGTCCGGAAGCTCCCCCACGAGCTCGTCGAAGCCTTCCGGTCCACGCTCGACTCGGTGCGGCTCGCCGACCTGCTCGTCCATGTGGTCGACGCGGCCGCCCCCGATCCCGAGGGGCAGGTCGCGGCGGTCCGCACCGTGCTCGACGAGATCGGTGCGAGCGACGTGCCCGAGCTGCTCGTCGTGAACAAGGCCGACCTGAGCTCCGAAGCGGCGAAGCTCGCGGCGAAGCTCGACGGGGCGGTGCCCATCTCGGCCGCGACCGGCGAGGGAGTCGACCTGTTGCTGCGGATGATCGGGGACCGGCTCCGCACGGCGGACCGGATCGTGGAGCTCGAGATCCCGTGGGCCCGGGGCGACGTGCTCGCCGCGGTGCACCGCGAGGGCGAGGTGGTCCAGCAGGACGCCGGCGACGAGGGGGCGCGCGTGCAGGTCGTCCTGGACGAGGCCGGGCGGGCCCGGTTCTCCGAGTTCGTCGTCCAGGGGGTGTGACCGTGGCACCACCAGAGACCTGCGTGGAGGCGGACGGCTTCCGGCCTCCGCCCTACCCCTACGAGAGGCTCTCGGGGCTGCGAGCCCTGGCCGACGCGGTTCCCGGCGGGATCGTGGACTGCTCGATCGGGACGCCCTGCGACCCGCCGCCGGCGGACGCGCTCGAAGCGCTGGCCGGATCGAACGCGGAGCGGGGCTACCCGCCGTCCGCCGGGACCTCCGCGTTCCGTGCCGCCGCGGCGGAGTACCTCGGCCGCACCTTCGAGGTCGACGTCGTGCCGTCCGACCTCGCGGCCTGCGTCGGCACGAAGGAGATGGTGGCGTCGACGCCGCACTATCTCCGCCTGCGCTCTCCTGGACGCGACACCGTCTTGTACCCGTCCGTGTCGTACCCGACCTACGCGATGGGCGCGCAGCTCGCGGGCTGCCGTGCCGTGCCGGTCCCTCCCGCCGAGGCGGACGGCGGCGGGCTCGACCTGGAAGCGGTGGACCCCGAGGACGCACGGCGTGCCCTGCTCCTGTGGGTGAACTCGCCCGCCAATCCCTCGGGCGGGCTCACCGACCTCGCCGGCGCAGCGTCGTGGGGCCGTCGTCACGGCGTGCCGGTCTTCTCCGACGAGTGCTACGTGGCGTACACGTGGGAGGGAAGGCCGCGTTCGATCCTCGAGGACGGCAACGACGGGGTGGTCGCGCTGCACTCGGTGTCCAAGCGGTCCAACCTCGCGGGGGTGCGCGCCGGGTTCTACGCCGGGGACGGCGCGCTGGTCGGCTACCTGCGCGACGTGCGCCAGCATGCCGGGATGATGGTCCCCGGGCCGGTGCAGGCGGCAGCGGCGGCGGCGTGGTCCGACGACGCGCACGTATCTGCCCAGCGCGCCCGCTACCGGGAGCGGCTCGAGCTCCTCTCGGCTGCGCTCACCGCCGCAGGGTGCCCGACCCCGATGCCGGCGGGCGGCTTCTACCTCTGGCCCCGGGTGCCCGCACGTTGGTCGGGCGCGTGGGAGATGGCCGAGGACCTCGCGCGGGTGGCCGGCATGCTGGTGAGCCCCGGCGACCTCTACGGTCCCGACGGCGCCGGGCACGTCCGGATCGCCGTCGTCCAGCCCACCGACCGCATCGCCCTGGTCGCCGAGCGCTTGGCCCGATCCGGCTGGAGCTGAGGACCCGCTGCGGGCAGCTCTCGGCCGCCATGTCGCGAGCATGCGTCCGCCCTGTCCGCTTGCATTTGCGGTGAGAATGCAACGGTTGCGCGAGTGTTGATCAGCGTTGATCTCCAGTTGGTCACCTGTTGAGATTGTTGGCGGAAGATCACGCCTTACAGAGAGCATGAAAGACGGATCGAAGCGCCAGCGTGCGGGGGCCGTGTGGCTGCTTCGGAGTCGAACGGTCCTTGGCGGGAGGTAGGACCGGCAACGTCGATCCCCCGCATCCTTGTAACTCCTCGAGAAGGGGGATCGCAATGCTCCGTAGACGAACACGCGTGAAGCACCGCGCGGTATTCGCCGGTTTCGCAGTGATGCTC
>JAJYGM010000472.1 GCA_021785095.1 Actinomycetes bacterium | reverse complement strand
CGAAGAGCGAGACCACGTCGCCCGGCCCGTCAAAGTGAGCGAACAGCTCCCGCACGGCAACGCCGTCGCCCGGTTCAACTCGTGGTTCGCCGTGAAGGTCACCAACGGGGTCGGCACCATGTGGTGTGCCTACCTTCGCCGCCCTGGCGCTCGTCAGCCTTCCCGCGGCCGAGGGAGTGACGGCTCTGAACTGTCGCGCCGTTGCAGACGACCACGCCCTTCGAGGGTCGAGGCCCAAGGCGCCAGACACCTCATTGAGGCGCGTTGACTACGGCAGCTTGCTACAAGCTACCGGTCGGAGAGTCGCCGAGCGTCGACGAGGTCATGGATGATCTGGAAGTCGCCAACGTTCTCGGTGAGGAGGGGCACTCCTTCCACGTGGGCGGTAGCCGCGATGGCGAGGTCGATCTGGCGGCGTCTCGGGTTGCCGCCACGACGGGCCACCGCGGCGGCGAGCTGACCCCAGAAGCGGGCGACCTCGACGCTCACGGGCAGGGGGTCGAACGTCGCCTCGACCGCTGATAGCCGAGCAATGCGGCGCGCCCGCTCGTCATCGTCGTCGGCGACGAGGACACCGAAGTGCAGCTCGGTGATCGAGACGACGCTGATGGCAGCTTCGACTTCGCGAGGCGGGGGCAGCTCCCCGATGAGCACCGACGTGTCGAGCAGGGCCCTCACGAAGCGAAGGGGTTCACGACGCCTGCCGGCAGTCGCTCGAGGTCGGCATCCAGCCCTCTCGGCGCCTCTGCACGCCAGATACCGGCGAGTGCGGCACCGCGAACCCAGCGGCGGCGGTGCACCGGGCCGAGCTCGGCCACGGGACGACCGGCGACGGTCACGGTGAGGGTCTCGCCGGCCTCTGCCCGACGGAGCACCTCGCCGACGTTGTTCCGGAGCTCCTTCTGCGCGATATCGCTCACGACGACCATGGTAGCAGAACTGCTACCATGGTCGTCTCGAAGTGTAGGCGTGCCATTGGGTCGTGATCGAACCCGTCGTCGACGACTGGGAACGCCGGCACCGTCTCTTCGTCGGGCGCGGTGGTGTCCTCGGCGTCGGGGCGTGCAGCGCGGGCCAGGTTGTGCAGGGTCAGCCGTAGCGAGGCCGGGGTGAGGTCCCGGCCCGGCTCGGGCGGGGGGTCGGTCGGAACCGGGCCCTCGCAGGGAGGCAGCGCAGAAACCCGCCCCACGAGGCGTAGGACCGCCCGGTGTGGCCGCTCCGAACCGAAAGGGAGCATCGCTCCGAGCTACTCCTCGGGGCAGAGCACCGCCGCCCGCGGGCACTGGGCCGCCCGTGCTCGTCATGGGGCGTCACGGCTGGGGGCCGTCGACCGGACGCAGAACCACACTTACGCTCGTGGTGCTCCTAGAGGCTCGAACCGAGTTACGGTTTGCACCCGGTCAATGCTCCGGTCGAACGAGGCCACGATCCCGACACCACTCTGCTCGGCGCTGGCAACAAGGTACGCCTCGGCAAAGTCGAGGCGGTCGAGCTCGTAGACTTCGACAGCTCGCAGGAGCAGGTCGATGTCGACCACCCGGACAGGGCCGAAAGCCAGGACGGCACGAGCCAGCTCGGCGACACTGGCCCTCGCCAGTTCGTAGAAAGATTCCAGGACGTACACCGTCTCCGCCACGATCAGGTCGGCCAGAAGCAGCTCGTCAGCGTCGCGGAGAAACTGCGTGGCGCGAGCAGCGAGGTCTGGCGGGTCTCCGGTGAGGTGACGGACCAGGACGTTGGTATCGAGGAAAGCCCTCACCGTTGAGCGGCAGAGCGGGCCCGGCGAGTACGAGCGAGCACCTCGTCCCACGGTGCGCCTTTTTTGGCAGCAGGGACAGGCACGCTCCCGGCCAGTTCGAGAAGGTCCGGAGTGCGGGCAAGAACGGCGCGCTGGCCTTCGAGGCGAAAGACGAGGGCGTCCCCTTCGTGAAGACCAAGGGCGTCTCGAACCGCCTTCGGGATCGTGACCTGGCCCTTGCTGGACATGCGTGCAGCTGCTTCCACTGGGCCTCCTTACTTCTATCTCCAGGTAAGGATACCATGCTGGTGTTTGACGGCCTCGCCGATCTCGATGAGCCGGGCTCGGCACGCGTCGTAGACGACACCTCCGGCCAGGGTGCCCGCTTCCAGGTAGCGCTCGACGGCGGTGATGGCTTCGGCGATGTCGGCTAGCCAGGCCCCCTCCCGGCGGGTCACAAAGCGCGTGCTTCGGCGAGCACCTCGTCGCGGAGAAACGGACGAAGCGACGAAGGCAGGCCCACGTCGACGTGGGCACTCCCGGGGTGTTCCGCCGACCGGGGCGGTGCGGATGCCCTTGCCCCAGAGGATCTTGAAGTAACGGTTGAGCTGCTCGACCAGTTGGTCGCGGGTAGCGTGGGCCGTGCGGTCGTGCTCCTGGTAGTAGGAGGTGAGCCACTCCATCGCGTGGTGGACGAGGTGGCCCTCCATGGCATGGACCTGCTCGTAGGGGTGCATCCCCACGTGCTTCTCGTAGGCCCACGCCCGGGGACAGCGCCGGTGGGCCAGCAGGTCGCCGGTGTAGGACACCTCGATGACGTCGCTCATGACCAGGCCTGCTCGGCGAGGGTGATCTCGTGGATCCGGATGGAGCTGTCGAGGGGGTGGGAGCTGGCGGGCGAACCATCGGTGATGGCGGCGATGCCGGGGTTGAGGGACATGACGTCACGGTCGTCGTTGGGGTCGTAGAGGATGGTGAGGCGCCGCTTGGCTCGAGTCATGGTCGAGAGGGTGAGGCTCAGCCATCGAGCAGATCCAGCGAGCGCCATTCCTCGGCGAGGTGCGGCTCCAGGCGACCAAGGCCGATGTGCTGGACGAAGACGGCGAGAACGTCTCCTATACCGGTGGCCGAGGGCGAGTTGATGCCGTTCGCGCCGAGGGCATGCGCGACGACGCCCAGATCCTGACATGCGG
>JAJYGM010000515.1 GCA_021785095.1 Actinomycetes bacterium | reverse complement strand
CCTCGGCAGGCTCTCGGAGGTGCAGCCGATCCTCATCCTCGAGCTGCTCTTCCTCGTCGTGATCCTCGGCGTCTGGTTCCAGTACTCGCTCGGCTGGAAGGAGTGGGTCGGCGCGACGGCCGCAGCCCTCGGGCTGGCGGGGTTCTTGATCTTCGCGGACCCCGGACGCGGCAACGGGATCCCGACCGCTGCCGACTGGCTCGAGGTGGGGGTGGCGTGCGCCGCCGCCGTCGCCTGCGCGACGCTGCTCGCGCTGCGCGGCCCGCGCTGGTGGCGCGCCGCGTGCTTCGGGTTCGCGGGTGCCGTGGCGTTCGCGTTCGCCGCTGCGTGCACGAAGGAGGTCTCCGGCTTCGCTGCGCACGACTGGACCTCGATCTTCTGGCACTGGCAGACGTACGCCCTCGCAGGGTCCGGAGCGCTCGCGGTCTTCCTCGCCCAGAACGCCTACCACGCCGGCCCGATCGCAGCGTCCCAGTCGGCGCTCGTGCTGGTCGACCCGCTCGCGAGCATCCTGATCGGCATCGCGCTCTTCGACGACAACCTGCGCACGAACGGCGCGTGGGGCCCGCTCGAGGCGCTCTCGTTGCTCGTGCTCTTCGGCGGGGGCCTGGTCCTCAGCAACTCGCCCCTCATCGCGGGGATCCGCGGCAGCGAGTCCCCCGACGCGGACCGGCTCCGGCCGCGGTTCCGGCACCGGATCACACCCGCCCCCGAGCCCGTCTCCGGTCTGCATTCCGGCGGGGCGTGACCGCCCGTCACCGGGCGTGATCGTCAGTCACCGAGGAAGAGGACGACCCGGCCCCCGTGGTGCAGGCGCGCACGTCGTGCGCGCGCGGTCGCCGCGCGACGCTCCGGTCAGCGGGTCGCGCCGAGCGCGAGCAGCGCGAGCGCCATCGACGCCGGGACGACGAGGGCGCCCGCTGCCGTGTAGCGCCGGGCGCTCGGCCGCGCCCCCACGGTGCGGGCCACATGGAGCCAGAGCACGGCGGACAGCGCGCCGCTGACCGCGAGGTTCGGGCCGAGGTCCAGCCCGACGAGGAGCGCGTGCGCATGGGCGGGCACGCGGGCGGCGAGCAGCGACGCGGCGGGCAGGTTGTTCACGAGGACGCTCGCCCCGGCACCGATGACCGCGGTCCACACCGTGGATGCGTGGGCGAGCAGGTGGGCAGGGCCGGACCAGGCGCGCCCGAGCGTGCCGAGGTCGACGGCGACGGCGAACAGCCCCCCGAGGAGCGGCAGGTTCACGGTCCGGCGGAGCTCGCCGAGGTGGACGCGCCTCGTCCGGAAGGTCCAGGCGGCCGACGCCACCCCGGCACCGAGCGCGACGATCGCTTCGAACGACGGCGGAAGGACGAGCATCGCGACCACCACGACGCAGATCCCGGCGAGCCCCGCGCCCGCGCGCCACTCGACCGGCTCGTCGAGCCGCGGCCCCGCGCTGGCGAGCGACCGACGCCACAGGGCCGCGACCACTGCGCAGACCGCGCAGACAGAGGCGATCCACGGCAGCGCCATGGTCCCGGCGAACGCGCTGCCGGACTGGTGCACCCTCCCGAGGACGATCAGGTTCGTGAGGTTGGACCCTGGCAGGACCAGCGACGCGCCGTTGGCGAGGAAGACCACGAGATAGAGGAATGGCGCCTCCGCGGTCCGGCGTCGCCGCGCCGCGACCACGAGGACCGGCGTCAAGAACGCGACCGCCGTGTCGAGGTTCAGCACGGCGGTGACGACGGCCACCAACGCGGCAGCGGCGAGGAAGAGCGACCACCCGCCGCGGGCTGCGTCCGACATGGCGGTGCCGGCTGCGTCGAAGAGCCCGTCGGCCCGGGCCACGAGCCCGACGACGAGCAGCCCTGCGACGAGCACGAAGGGGGGCCAGTCCTGGGACGCCGCGCCGCCCACCGCGCGCGCGTCGAGCGCGAGGGCAGCACCCATCGCCGGGAGCGCGACGGCCATGGCGACCCAGCCCGCGGTCTCGAGCGCGTCGCGGGGACGGCCGGTTGTCGGCGAACCGGGCGGCGTGCGGCCTGCGCTCAATCCGTGTCTCGGGCGCGAGCGCCCATCGCTGCCACGTCGCGCACGAACGCGGCGAACGCGTCCGGGTGGCTGAGGTGCGCTCCGTGGCCGGCGCAGGCGATCGTCGAGCGGCGCACGGTCGCCACGTGCGCGGCGAGCCAGTCGGCCGTGTCGAGATGATGGGGGAAGCTCGACGGTCCGCCCGACGCGACGATCGTCGGAACCGCCAGCGCCGTCACGTCGAACGGGACGTCGCGCCGGACGGCGCGCAGGTCCGCGAGGAGGGCGGCCCCGTCTGCCCGCAGCTCGGCCCGCTGGCCTTCGGAGAGCCGCTCCCACGCCCGGCCCCCCACGACGCGCCGGAAGAACCGCTCGGCCCCGAGACCCGGATCGTGGTCCTCCTCCTTGTCAGCTTGCGAAGGTCTGCGCTCGGCGTCAGCCTGCGAAGGCCCACTCTCGTTGTCCGCCTGCGAAGGTCTGCTCTCGGCGTGGAAGCCGAGCCACGGCATCGTCGGCTCGTACGCACCGACGGCGCGGAAGAGATCGGGGCGCTCGACCGCGGCGCCGAGGACGATCGTGCCGCCCGCGCTGTGGCCGACGGCGACCACGCCGTCGTGCCCCGCGGGGTGCCCGGCGTAGGCGGTCGCGACGCGCACGAGGTCGTCGACGTGGACTGCCAGGTCGTCGGACACCGGGGCGCCCCGCGAGCTCCGGTAGCCCCGGCGGTCGTAGGTGACGACGCGCAAGCCGTCCAGCCGCCGTGCCACTCGGCGGAAGCTGGAGGCCCGGTCGAGGGAGCCGTGGACGAGCACGACGACCGGACCCGAGCCGTCTCGCCAGCCGCCTGCGGGGTGCCGCTCGTCGACGAAGAGCTCCTCGGGCAGTCCGGGAAGGTCGGCGTCCCCACCAACGAGCG
>JAJYGM010000542.1 GCA_021785095.1 Actinomycetes bacterium | reverse complement strand
TCGGCCTCGTTCCCGCCCCGGACGCGCTCGACATCTCCAGCACCCCGATCTCCCAGGAGGACGTGGAAGAGCTCCTACGGGTCGACCTCGAGGAGTGGCGAGCCGAAGTGCCGCTCATCCGTGAGCACTTCGCGCAGTTCGGCGACCGCCTGCCCAAGGAGCTGGAAGCGGCAGTCGAGGACCTAGAGCGCCGGCTCGGCTGACCTAGAGCGCCGGCCTCGGCGCGGACGCTCCGGCGCGGACGCTCCGGCGGGGGCGGTCCTGGCGCCTTGGAGGACGGCGTGCGCCCAAGGTCTCGCGCATCGGCGAGGATGGGAGCGTGGCTCGGCGCGAACCTCGTGGGCTGATTCCCTCGGTCCGACGCGCTGCCAGCCGCGGCGCTCGGACCGCCCAGCGCAAGCTCGTCCCTGTGCTCGGGGGCCGGACGCGCACCCGCGTGATCGTGGTGCTCGCGTGCGTGCTCGCCCTGTCGAGCGCGGACACCGCGACCGTGGGGTCCGCCGCGACCGAGCTCCGCCAGGCGCTGAGAATCAGCACAACGGACATCGGGCTACTGGTCACGGTGACCGCGGTGGTCGGCGCGGTGTTCTCCTTGCCCTTCGGCGTACTCGCCGACAAGCTCCGGCGGACCTGGCTTCTGGGGGCGAGCATCGTCTTGTGGGGCATCGCGATGATCTGGAGCGCGACCTCGGGCTCCTTCATCGAGCTGCTCCTCTCACGGCTCGCGCTCGGTGGTGTCACCGCCGTTGCCGGTCCCGCCGTCGCGTCGCTCGTCGGCGACTGGTTCCCCGGCGGCGAGCGTGGACAGATCTACAGCTACATCCTGACGGGCGAGCTGCTCGGTGCAGGCCTGGGGTTCGCCTTCACCGGAGAGCTCGCGGCCCTCTCGTGGCGGCTCGCCTTCCTCATCCTCGCCCTGCCGGCCTTCGTCGTGGCATGGGCGGTCTTCCAGCTCCCCGAGCCGCTCCGGGGAGGGCGAGGCGCACTTGCACCTGAGCCGGGCACGAGACCGTGGCTCGCCGCAGCGCAGCGCGCAGACGGGGAGGCGAGCGCTGCGGCACAGGAGTACCCCGTGGACGACCTCTCGTCCGACCGACGCACGGACGCCCAGCGGCTCGCAATCGAGCGCGGCATCGAGCCCGACCCCGAGCTCGTCGCCCGGGCCGATCCGAAGATGGGGTTCATGGCCGCGCTCCGCTACGTGCTCGCCGTGAAGACCAATGTCATCCTCATCGTCTCGAGCGCGCTGGGCTACTACTTCCTCGCGGGCGTCCAGACCTTCGGTATCGAGTTCGTCTCAGGACCGGGCGGGTTCGGAGTGAGCAAGGTCGTCGCCAACGGCCTATTGCTCGTCGTCGGGGTCGGCGCGGTCGCCGGCGTGCTCGTCGCCGGCCCGCTCGGCGACGCACTGCTGCGCCGGGGCCAGCTCTCCGGTCGCCTTCGGGTCGCCGCGATCGCGGCCACGGTGACGGTCGTCATGATGATCCCTGCCCTGGCCACCCACAGCGTGCTGGCAGCGCTCCCCTATCTGGTGATCGCCGGGCTCGGCCTCGCCGCGCAGAACCCGCCGATCGACGCCGCGCGCCTCGACATCATGCCGTCGTGGCTGTGGGGACGCGCCGAGGGCGTCCGAACCTTCGTGCGGACCGGGGCCCAAGCGCTCGCGCCGCTCATCTTCGGCGTGGTCTCCGAATACCTGTTCGGCGGCGGCAGCAACGGGCTGCGCTGGACGTTCGTGGTGATGCTCCTCCCGCTCGCGGCGAGCGCCCTCTACCTCTTCGTCGCCGCGAAGCGCTACCCGAAAGACGTGGCGACTGCGGCAGCGGCGCCGCTCGCGCCGGCGGCGGTGCTCGCAGGGCGCGTCCCGCCGGCCCGCCCCCGGCCGGCTCCTCGACGCACACGTGCGCCCGGGACCCGCTGGGTCGGCGGCACCAGGCCACGGCGCGACCGGGGAACACGGCTGGGCAACCCATGACCGTTTCCGAGCCCGCAGGGTGGCGGGTGTCAAGATCCCGTCGAGATCACCCCGGCACCGACCAGCTCGTCGAAGGCTTCCTCGCCCACTCCCCATCGCCCCAGCGCCAGCTTCGGGCTGGGCGCGTCCCGCAGCGCCGATGGAGTACGGCTGAAGCGCGGGACCGCCCCGGGCTGCGCCCGCCCGTCGCGGGTGACGAAGGTGGCGCGTGCCACGTTGTGGGGATGGTCGGGCGCCTCCCAGGGGGCGAGCACCGGCGCGACACACGCGTCCGCGCCCTCGAAGACCGCCGTCCACTCGGCGCGCGTCTTGGTCCGGAAGATCTCGGCGAAGCGCGACCTCATGGTCGGCCACGACACGCGGTCGTACTGGGACCCCAGCTCCTCGTCGCCGATCCCGAGACCCTCGAGCAGCGCTGCATAGAACTGCGGTTCGAGCGCGCCCACCGCCATGTGCCCACCGTCGGCGGTCGCGTAGACCTCGTAGAACGGCGCCCCGGTGTCGAGGAGGTTCACCCCGCGCGCTGGCTCCCAGGTGCCCGAGAGCCACATGGCGTGGAGCATGGTGGTGAGCGAGGCCGCGCCGTCGACCATCGCGGCGTCCACCACCTGCCCCATCCCCGAGCGCTGCGCCTCGAGCAGCGCCGCCACCACGCCGAAGGCGAGCAGCATGCCCCCTCCACCGAAGTCGCCGACCAGGTTGACCGGAGGGACCGGCGCGTCGCCCTCGCGCCCGATCGGCCACAGGGCCCCGGCGACCGCGATGTAGTCGATGTCGTGCCCTGCGCGCGCCGCGAGAGGACCATCCTGGCCCCATCCGGTCATGCGGCCGTACACGAGTCGTGCGTTGCGCGCCCAGCAGTCCTCTGGGCCCAGCCCCAGCCGTTCCGCCACGCCGGGGCGGAACCCTTCGACCAGCGCGTCGGCGCGCGCCGTCAGGCGCAGGACGAGCGACACC
>JAJYGM010000718.1 GCA_021785095.1 Actinomycetes bacterium | reverse complement strand
CCCCGAGGATCCTGCACGCTCATGTGCGGATGATCGACGGCGCCTTCACGCACCGGAATAGCCCGTTGGTACCCGAGGGGGGACCCGGTCGCGTATCGGCTGCAAGGTCGGCGGTTAGGTGGCCGGCGGATCCGTTGGAGGGCGGGGCCGCTTCTTCGCCCGGGCCACCGCTCGACGAGCTCGGTGGGCGCCGGGTCGGCCGAAGCCGGGTCGCCGCGACAAGGGGTGCCCGCCGGGTGCAGTCCCTTCCGGCCAATGCTCACCCCAGCCGTGCCCGCCCGGTCAGCTGGGAGGCGTTCTCGAGCGCGCGCCTTTCGCGTGGTGTGCGGCCGGCGGCAGCTCCGGCAGCGGCTCGCCGGCGAGCATCAGGCGCACGCGCTCCATGTTGACCGCGTCGTAGCCCTCGTCCATCCCCGGCGTCTCGAGGTAGAAGGGCACGGTCGCGAGCGCTGGGTGGAGCACGAGGTGGCGCAGGCCGATCGGTCCGATCTCGCCCGCCCCGACGTGCGCGTGCCGGTCCGCGTGGGAGCCCAGTCCCGCCTTCGAGTCGTTCAGGTGGACCATGGCGATCCGCCCCCGACCGAGCTCCGACTCGAGCCGGCCGAGCAGACGGTCGACCTCCTGCGGCCGGGAGATCTCGTACCCGGCGCCCCAGGCGTGGGCGGTGTCGAGGCAGAACGCGACCCGTCGCAGGTCGATGCCGGTCCTCCGGATCGCGTCCTGGATCACGGCAAGCTCCTCGACCGTGCCGCCGAGCCCGTCGCCGCCCCCGGCCGAGTTCTCGAGCACGAGCAGCGGGGCCCCGTCCTCGTTCGGAACCGCGTCGAGCGCCATGTGGACCGCCGCCGAGATCCGCGAGATGCCGATCTCCGGGCCGTGCCCGCGGTGCGAGCCGATGTGCACGTTGAGGAACGCGGCGCCGTAGACCGCGGCCATCCGGAGTTCGGCGATGAGGGTCTCGACGGTGCGGCTCCAGATCGTCTCGTCGGCGGTCGCGAGGTTCAGCAGGTACGGGCCGTGGACCGCCAGCGGCAGGACGTCCTCCTCGACGAGGCGCTGACGGAACGCGGGCAGGTCGGCCGGGGGAGCCGCCCGTCGGCGCCACTGGCTCGGGTTGTCGGCGAACACCTGCAGGCACGTCGCGCCGATGGCCCGGGCGCGATCGACCGCCTTGACCATCCCGCCGGCCAGGGGCAGGTGCGCGCCGACGCGACGGCCGGCAAGGGCCGCGAGGGGATCGGGCTGCATGGATCGATGGTATCGGAGCGTGACGGGCGATGGAGAATGGTTGCGGTCGCTCGAGCGCATCCCGGCGCACGAGGAGAAGCGCCTCGTGGTCCTGCGCTACCTGGCGGAGTCGCTGTTCGCGCCCGGCGAGCGGTACGACGAGCGCGAGGTGAACCGGCGGCTCGCGGGCGCGCACGAGGACGTCGCGTCGCTGCGGCGCTACCTGGTGGGCGCGCATCATGGAGCGCGAGTCGGGCCAGTACTGGCTGACCTCGCAGGAGACGTGGCCGCGGTGACGCCCTGACCCGACGTCCCGCGGGTTACTTCCGGCCGGGAGTGTAGGCGCCCCCGATCGTCGGCTCGATCATCCCGTAGTCGCCGTCGCGGCGTCGGTAGAGGACCGCAAGGCGCTCGTTCTCCGCGTTCACGAACAGGAAGAACGAGTGGCCAAGCTCCTCCATCTCCGCGACCGCGTCCTCCTCGAACATCGGCTGGATCGCGAAGCGCTTCACCTTCACGACCGACTTGTGGCCGTTGCCCTCGTCCGACTCGGTCGCGCCCACGGCCATGGAGCGCTGGATCTCCTTGGCCTGCTCCGACCGCGCGCGCGTGCGCGGTCGCTCCTTGTGCTCGACGGCGAGTTCCTCGCCCTTGTCGATCGCGATGTCGGTGGCGGCATGGAACGTCGCGGCCCGGGCCTCGGCCCGGACCGGCTTGCCATGCAAGAGGAGGGTCAGCTCCGCGATGTGCGTCTGGTCCGCCGACCTGTTGTGCTCGACCGAGAACTCCACGATGACCTCGCTCCGGTCGTCGAGGAGGCGGGCCAGCCGCTGTACCTTCTGCTCGGCATAGCGGCGGTCCGTATCGAGAACGTCGAGGTTCTTGCCTTTGACGGTCGTTCGCACGGCTGACCTCCTTGCCGCGATTCTACCTGCGGGCACGCGCGGTTCCGCGAGTGCCGATCGGCGATTCCTGGTCTCTTGGCGAGCCCGGGTCGCAGCAGCTCCTTCGAGTGATCGAGATCGCGGTCGCGCGGCCGCGCGCACCGCCTCGCGGGGATCGAGGTTCTCGGTCGTGCCATCGTTCACGTCCGACAGGCTTGCGAACCAGGCGAGCCGTCAACCGCGAAGGCGAACGGCGGAGAGCGCCATTGACCCTGCAAGGCCGGGTCTGGACAATTCCGTCACAAGGAGGGACTCCGGTGGGCGATCCGATCGGCACCGTCGTCGACCTCGCGGCGAACGGCATCGCGTGGCTGCACGCGCAGGCGTATGGGTTCGGACTCCTCGTGCTCCCCCTCGGTGCGCTGGGAATCATCAGCCTCCTGGTCGCGCGCAGGAGGTAACGGCTGGCGTCCGCTGGCACATCCTCAGGCCGTGGACGTCACGTGACAGCGCTGCTCCCACGTCGGTCAACGCTCGCGAGCCACCGTGACCGCCGACACGCACCGCGCCCCCCCCGCGTAGAGCGCCCGCGCGCACGCCGACAGCGTCGAGCCCGTCGTGACGATGTCGTCGAGCAGCAGGACGTGTCGTCCGCGGACCGCACGAGCGTGCTCCCGCCGGCACTCGAACGCGTGCCCCACGTTGGCCGCCCGCCCGGCACGCCCGAGGTGGTACTGCGCCGTCGTCGCCACCGCGCGCTGCAACGCCGGCATCGTCGGCAGCCCGAGCTCCGACGCCGCGACTCGAGCGAGCAGCACCGCCTG
>JAJYGM010000169.1 GCA_021785095.1 Actinomycetes bacterium | reverse complement strand
CCTGGGCGAGGCGGTGGCCGTCTGCCGGAGCGTGCTGGGGCACGACGTCCCGGTCTTCGATGGGGAGTACCTGCACGTCGCAGGGGCGGTGAACCGTCCGCCTCCGCGCCGCCCTGGTGGGCCGCCCATATTCGTCGAGGTCCCGACCCGTGCCGCTGGGCTCGTCGGACGTGAGGTCGGACCGGGGTTCCTCCTCCGTCAGGCGTCGTCCGCCGCGGCGACGATCGTCTGCCCTGACGATCCTGGCGAGATCGCGCTGTGGCGGGACTTCGCCGAGGAGTCGACCGAGTCGCTCAGGAGCCGAGACGACGCGAGCCGGGAGCCTGACATCGTGTGCCGAGCGACGCTCCGGCACGCCTGGGCGGGCGCAACGACAAGGAGCCTGAAGGCGCCGACCCTTACGGGATCGAGCCCGGGGTCCGGATCCGAGCCCAGCCCGGGGTCCGGATCCGAGCCCAGCCCGGGGTCCGGATCCGAGCCCAGCCCGGGGTCCGGACCCCTTTCCGGCTTTCGCGCCCGACTGGACGCTGCACGCGCCGCGGGAGCGAGTGGGGTGATCATCCGCGTGCCGTCGGTCCGCCGGGGAGACGGGACGCCCCATCTCGAGGACGACGACGCGCAGGCCCTCGTGGCCGAGCTTGCCGAGTGCTTCGAGCCGTGGCGTCGCTGACCACGGCCCGACTCGCGGGGGGTACCGTCGGAGAGTGTTGATCGGCGCCCACGTGCGGACGGAGGGAGGCCTCCTCCGCGCGCTCGATCGCGCGGAGGCCATCGGCGCCGATGTCGTCCAGGTCTTCACCCAGAGCCCGAGAATGTGGAAACCTCCGCAGTACGGCCCCGATGTGCTCGCCGCGTACCGTGAGGCCCAGGCTGCGAGTCCGTCTGTGGCTGCGACCTACTGTCACGCGACGTACCTCGTGAACCTCGCGACTCCCGACGAAGCCATGTTCGAGCGCTCATGCGCGGCGCTCGCCGCCAACCTCACCGCCGCGCGAGGCATGGGAGCCTCTGGGCTCGTCCTGCACGCCGGGAGCCACCTCGGCCGGGGGTTCGACGCGGTGGCCGGCCAGGTGGTGGGCGCCCTGCTCGCGGCGCTCGAGGCCGCAGTCGACCCGGTCGGGGGGGCCGCCGCCCAGGACTCGGGGACCGGCACGTCGCCGGCGGGGGAGCCCTGCCCGATCCTGCTCGAGAACACCGCCGGCGCCGGGGGAGCGATCGGGCGCAACTTCGAAGAGCTTGCCGACCTTCTCGAGCGAGCCGACGCCCATGACGCGCTCGGTATCTGCCTCGACACGCAGCACCTCTGGGCGGCGGGAGCCCCCTCCGGGTCTCCCGCCGAGGCCGGCGACGTCGTCGCCGCGCTCGACGCGACCGTCGGGCTCGGCGCCCTGCGCTGCCTCCACCTGAACGACTCGAAGTCCCCCTTCGGGGCGAGGGTGGACCGCCACGCGAACCTCGGCGAGGGGACGATCGGCGAGAAGTCGCTCGGCTGCCTGATCGGGCATCCGTCCCTCGCGAGGCTGCCGGCCATCCTGGAAGTTCCCGGGTCGGGGGGTGGCCCGAGGGCCGAGGACGTCGCCGAGGCGAGACAGGTGCTCGCCATGGGGCAGCGTCAGTGGGAGGACGCGTGGGACGGGCGTGGGGCGGAGGGTGCGCGCGGTAGCTTCGGCGCCTCAGCGCCGAGAACGAGTTGACAGGCATACGAACCGACGTCGGTGAAACGGGGGAAGAAGGAGGAACGGTGAGCGACACCAGGATCGAGACCGACAGCATGGGGAAGATCGAGGTGCCCGCCGATCGCTACTGGGGGGCGCAGACTCAGCGGTCCCTCCACCACTTCGCCATCGGCCGGGACGTGATGCCACGACCGCTGATCCGCGCGATCGGAATCCTGAAAGAGGCCGCCGCGCTCGTCAACGCCGACCTCGGGAAGCTGGACGCGCACCGAGCCCAGCTGATCGCAACCGCGGCGCGCGAGGTCCGCGACGGGAAGCTCGACGACCACTTCCCACTCCGCATCTGGCAGACGGGAAGCGGCACCCAGACGAACATGAATGCCAACGAGGTCATCGCCAACCGCGCGATCGAGATCGACGGCGGCCAGATCGGCTCGAAGTCCCCAGTGCACCCGAACGACCACGTGAACATGTCGCAGTCGTCCAATGACACGTTCCCGACGGCGATGCACATCGCCGTCGCCGAGGAGCTGTTCCATCGGTTGGTCCCGGCGGTCCGCGCGCTCAGAGACGCGCTGGACGAGAAGGCGAAGGCGTTCGCCGGGATCACCAAGATCGGACGCACCCATCTGATGGATGCCGTCCCACTCACCCTGGGCCAGGAGTTCTCGGGGTACGTCGCACAGCTCGACGCCGATCTTGAACGACTCGAGCAGGTGCTTCCAGGGCTCTACGAGCTCGCTGCAGGCGGCACCGCGGTGGGGACGGGGCTCAACACTCATCCAGAGTTCGGCGTGCGCGTCGCCGAGAAGATCGCCGAGCTCACCGGGCTGCCGTTCGTCACCGCCCCCAACAAGTTCGCCGCGCTCGCCGCCCACGATGCGCTGGTCTGGGCGAGCAGTTCCTTGCGAGTGCTCGCGGGCTCGTTGAACAAGATCGCCGACGATCTGCGCTGGCTGGGCTCCGGGCCGCGCAGCGGGCTCGGCGAACTGGTGCTCCCGGCGAACGAGCCAGGCTCGTCGATCATGCCGGGCAAGGTGAACCCGACCCAGTCCGAGGCGATGATCATGGTGTCGATCCAGGTGATCGGGAACGACACCGCGGTCGGCATCGCGGGCGCTCGTGGCAACTTCGAGCTCAACGTCAACAAGCCGCTCATCGCCCACAACGTCCTCCACTCGATCGAATTGCTCGAGGGTTCGTGCGTCTCGTTCCGGAAGTTCGCGGTGGAGGGCGTGGAGCCCGACCGGGTGCAGATCAC
>JAJYGM010000082.1 GCA_021785095.1 Actinomycetes bacterium | reverse complement strand
CTTTGAGCAGGACGTTCGCGCTGGTCAGCGCCTATTTACCGAAGAAGTTCCAGAGGGTCCGACGGGCAGCTCATCGAGATAGCCCGGAAACTACCGCTAGTCGAGGGAGTCCGATTCGTGCGACATCAGCCTCCGCAGTTGTCTTCGGAAGGCAGCAAGCATCACCTCGGCTACCTCTGGCACGTCGAGATCTGTCGGTCTGCGCCGGTCGACAGAGTTGTCTTCGTCTTCTTGCGGTACGTCCCTCAACCTATCGCCCCTTGCTGAGAGCAACTCTGGAGGACGGCACGCTCGCTCGCTCTCCCGTGCCACCGTATCTCAACGATCGAACTCGCTCATGAGCGACCGCGTGCCGGCAACCACGACCACCCCGCCAAAGACAATCCGCGGACATGGCAGCTCCGCGCCGAGCACGCAGATAATGCAGTGAACAGGTGAACAGCCTGCTCGAGTTCGGCGGACGAAGTCAGCTTGCCACCGGACGGACTGAACCTCGCGCGCGAACGAGGAATGTCCACGCTGGAGGACTCCTTGATCGAAATGCAGGCGACCCCGGTAGTTCTTCGTGTCGACAACGAACAGCCCGCGAGGTGAGTCAACGAGATGATCGATGTTCGCCTTGGTACCAGGGATTGCTAGGTCGTGCTCGACGCTCCAGCCCCGTTTCCTGAGCCGGTCGAGCACCCTGGCCACTCGCTCTTCTCCCTCTGCCCCGCGCCGCCACGCAGCCGTTGTCCGGCGCGGTCGTAGAAGGGTCACAGCCATCATTACCCCTGTGACGAGGGCAGCAGCAATGGCGACATCGTTCCCGACGAGCACCGAGGGCAGCGGGAGTCCCATCGAGCGGAGATGAAGCTCCCCATCTACTCCGAATCCACGGCGCACCCACCAGTCAAGGCCTAAGCTTGCAGTTAAACCCTCGGATCAGGTCTTCGTGGCCTCCGCCAGGCGGATCTCGCCAGCCTTGGAGGCCACCGTTCGCATCTGCGCTATGAGTTGGCGCAACTTGCGGTCGTTGTCGATCCATTCCTTGTAGAGCTTCGCCTCGGCAGCGCTGAGGCGCCGGGTCACCGTCTTGCCGGCGACCTTGGTGGTCCACTGGTAGTAGGGGCCGTGGGGCCGTGGGGGATCGGCGTGGCACTTGCAGCCGGACGTCGCGCAGTACGTGTAGCGCCGCGTGATGCTGCCCGAGGAGATCAGCCCGATGTCCGCGAGTTGCTGGGCGAGCTCCCGGTAGCGGCGTTCGTAGTCCGCCAGTCGCTGGGTGGGGGTCGTGCGGGCCATGGTGCCTCCGGCGAAGAGTATCCCCGTCCTTGGACCGCACAGTATACATACTGTCTGGTATGGGCAACGGGGACCGCACCAGCGAGCTGATCGAGTTCAGGCAAGAGCTGTACGCCTGCTTCACCCGATGGGCCGACGCCCTCTTCGAGCTGACCGACGCAGCCCTGTGCACGAGCGGCCCGATCTCTTCGATCCCCGCATTGAGCCTCGAGTCCGAGTTCACCCGGTCGCACGGGAGCCTCTACAAGGCGCTCGCACTCGGCGGCGTCGACGAGGACGGCCTCCGGCGCCTGCTCGTCAAGGTCCGGCCGGCCGACTGGCCGCTCGTCTTCGCGCTCGACGCCTCCACGTGGCCACGCTGTGATGCGGAGACGAGCCCTTCTCGGGGCTTCTACCACTCGGCGTCTCGGCACTCGGCCGGTCAGCCGATCGTGGCCGGGTGGAGCTACCAGTGGGTGAGCCAGCTCAGCTGGGCGAACGACTCGTGGTCCCAGCCTCTCGACGCGATGCGGCTCGTGCCGTGCGAGGACGCGACCACTGCCACGGTCGGGCAGATCCGCCGGCTCCTCGAGCTCTTGCCCCAAGACCGTGAGGTCCCGCTCTTCGTCTTCGACGCCGGCTACGACGGAGTCGCGCTCGGCCACGAACTTGGAGCCGAGCGGGTCGAGGTGTGCTGTCGGATCCGCGACGACCGGGTGTTCTACGACGACCCGCCTGCTCGTGCGAACCGCCCGGCCTCGAGCGGCGGACGCCCCCCACGGCACGGGAAGAGGTCGAAGTGCTCAGACCCCGAGAGCTGGAGAGCACCCGACGCGACGTGCTCGATCAATGACGAGCGCTACGGGGCGGTGCGCATCAGCACCTGGCACGGGCTGCACCCGAGACTGTCAGGGCGAGGCCACTGGGCTGACCACGCCGTGCCTCCGATCGTGCGGGGCAGCATCATGCGCGCCGACGTCGAGCACCTGCCCAAGTCAAGCGGCGGGGTGAGGAAGACCCTGTGGCTGTGGTGGTCGGGCGAAGGAGAGCCTGACCTGGAGCGTTGTGCGCGCGCGTACCTGCACCGATTCGACATCGAGCACGGCTTTCGGTTCCAGAAGGGGACCCTGGGATGGACGACGCCGTCTGTCTGCACCCCCGAGCAGGCAGACCGCTGGACCTGGCTCATCGTCGCCGGCTACACCCAGCTCCGACTGGCCCGTGGCCTCATCGACGATCTCCGACTTCCCTGGGAGCGCCCACGCGACCCACGCCTCCTCACGCCCGCGCGGGTCCGCAGGGGGTTTCGTCGACTTCGCTCGACGATCGGCACGCCAGCCAGTCCACCGAAATCGACCGTGGCGGGTCCGGGACGACCAAAGGGGACCACTCGGCCCCCTCGCACCCGCTATCCAGTGGTCAAGAAGGCGGCCTGAGCTGGTTCTGGGGGTTTAACTGCAAGTCGAAGGCACGCTCCATAACCTTGGCCGAGTCCGCCCACATGGTCGGCAGCAGGTGGGCCGTCGCCGCCGAGCAGTAGATAGGTGTGCTACGGAAGCGGTCGACGATGGTGGGGACGAAGCCGGCGTGGTCATTGTGAGCGTGGGTGACAACGATGGCGTCGAGGGGCCGACCGTCGTAGGTCTCGTCGAGCCGAAGTGGTCCACGGCCGTCAGGATG
>JAJYGM010000212.1 GCA_021785095.1 Actinomycetes bacterium | reverse complement strand
CGCGGATCCAGATCAGAGCCCCATGCCGAGCCCCCCGTCCACGGGCAGCACCGCGCCGGTGATGTAGGCCGCCGCGTCCGAGGCGAGGAAGCCGACCGCGGCCGCCACGTCCTGCGGGCTCCCGGCACGACCGAGCGGGACCATGCCGACGAGCTCGCCCACCCGCTCCTCCCCCAGCACCCTCGTCATGTCGGTCTCCACGACCCCGGGCGCGACGACGTTGACGGTGATCTGCCGGCTCGCCACCTCGCGGGCGAGCGCCCGGGCCATGCCGACCAGGCCGGCCTTCGACGCGGCGTAGTTGGCCTGGCCGGGCAGGCCGACGAAGGCGCCCACCGACGAGACGAAGACGATGCGGCCGTGGCGGAGCCGGAGCATCCTGGCGACCGCCCGCTTGGCGACCCGGAAGGCGCCCGTGAGGTTCGTCTCGAGCACGTCGTGCCAGTCGTCCTCCCCCATGCGCAGCACCAGCGCGTCCCGGGTGATCCCGGCGTTCGCGACGAGGACCTCCACGGGTCCCCACCGCTCCTCGACCGCACGGAACGCCCCCTCCACCTGTGAGGGGTCTCTCACGTCGCAACGCAGGGCGCAGAATCGCTCCTGCAGCACGCGGCCAGGTGGCTCGAGCTCCTCGGGTCCTTCCCGCGTCGTGACCGCGACCCGGTCGCCCTGGGCGGCGAACCAGGCCGCGCACGCTGCGCCGATGCCTCGTGACCCGCCGGTGACGAGGACGACCCGGCCGTCGCCCGGCTCGGCTCGGGCCGCGCCCGGGCCGACCGGCGCCCCCTGCCCCCGGGCCTCGGAGGCTCCCTGCCCCCGGGCCTCGGAGGCTCCCTGCTCCCGGCTCACCGGCGCCCCCGCATCACTCCTTGTTCCCGCTCGCCCGGAGCCACACGAGCGGCTGGCCCTCTTGGACCCGCTCGCCGGCGACCGACAGCCAGCGGATCACCTCGCCCTCGAACGGGGTGCGGACCTCCGTCACCCCGACCCGCCCCACGAGGTCGCCCGTGCGGACGTGGGAGGAGGCCGTCTCGTGGCCCGGGGTTCCCGGCAGGAGGCCCGTCCCGGGAGCGGCGAGGGACTGCTCGGGCGCGAAGATCCCCGAGCACGGGCTCACCACCACCCGCTCGGACATGTAGAGGTGCTCCCCTTGGTGCGCGTGGGCGTCGTGGTGCCACGCGTCGCGGGCTGCCCCGACCGCGGCGCCGCCGGTCGGGCCCCCCGAGGGTGCACCTGCATGGCCGCCCGCGACCGCGTCGAGCAGCGAGTCGAGGTCGTCGGGCTTGGCGACCGACAGCGCCTGCGCTTCGGGGGCGCTCCGCCGCACGAGGCCGCTCAAGACCCCACCCGGCCCGACCTCGACGAAGGTCGTCGTGCCGAGGCCCGACAGGGTCTCGATCGTCTGGCGCCACCGCACGGGTCCGCACAGCTGCGCGGACAGGAGACCCGGCCATTCGGACGGGTCGGAGTGCACGCGCGCGTCGACGTTGGCGACGACCGGCACCTCGGGCGCGGAGAACACGATGTCGCCGAGCGCCTTGCGCAGCGCGGGGCGGGCCGCGGCCATGAGCGGCGTGTGGAACGCGCCGGACACTGGCAGCGGCAGCACCTTACGCGCCCCGAGCTCGCGGGCGATCTCCGAGGCTGCGGCGACCGCGTCCGTCGTGCCTGCGACGACGACCTGTCCTGGCGCGTTGTAGTTCGCCACCCACACCTCGCCCTCGGCGCGGTGGCACGCGGCCTCCGCGTCGTCGTCGCTGATCCCGATGAGCGCGGCCATCGTGCCCGGCGCGTCCTCCCCGGCGTGCCCCATCGCGTCGCCGCGCGCGACCACGAGCGCAGCGCCGTCGCCGAACGACATCGCGCCGGCCGCGACCAGCGCGCTGTACTCGCCGAGCGAGTGGCCCGCGCATGCGGCAGGGGAGAGGCCGACCCGCTCGACTGCGTCGAGGACCACGAGCGACTGGACGAAGGTGGCGAGCTGCGCGTTCGCGGTCCGGGTCAGCTCCTCCATCTGCGCGTCGAGGAGCAACGCCGCGACGTCGCGGCCGATCGCCGCGGAGGCCTCGGCGACCACCTCCCAGGACGGGTGGTCGACCCATGGCCGTCCCATGCCCGAGCGCTGCGAGCCCTGGCCGGGGAAGGTGAAGGCCAACACGGGCCCCAGTGTGGCACGGAGGGCGTCGGGGCGTCCGGTACCGTGGCGCCGTGCGCGTCGCTGCGGTCCAGGTCGCGACGGGCCTCGACCTCGCGGAGAACCGGCGCCTGGTCGCGGACCGCCTGCGTGCGGCGGCGGAAGGGGGTGCGACGCTGGTGGTGTTCCCCGAGGCCACCATGTGCAGCTTCGGCGACGCCGATTTCGACCTCTCGTCGGTGGCCGAGCCGCTCGACGGACCATTCGTCTCGGCGCTCGCCGAGGGTGCGGCGCGCCACGGTTGCGTGGTCGTGGCGGGGATGTTCGAGCAGGTGCCGGGCGCGGTCCTGCGCGCGGTCCTGGGCGCGGCCCCGGGGCGCGACCGCGGCCGTGGGGCCGGTCGCGTCTTCAACACGGCCGTCGTCGTCAGCCCCGAGGGCCTCGTCGCCGCCTACCGCAAGCTCCACCTGTTCGACGCGCTCGGCGCCCGCGAGTCCGACCGGGTGGTCGCAGGAGATCCAGCGCGGGGCGCGGTCACGACCCCGCTCGGCGACGACCTGGTCCTCGGCGTCATGACCTGCTACGACCTCCGGTTCCCCGAGTTGGCCCGCGCGCTCGTGGACCGCGGGGCGACGCTGATCGCGCTGGGGGCCCACTGGTACGACGGCCCGGGGAAGGCGGAGGTCTGGGAGACCCTCGTGCGCGCGCGGGCGATCGAGAGCACCGCGTACGTCGTCGCTGCGGGGAAGCCCGAGGACGAGGGGGTCGGGCGCTCCATGGTCGTCGATCCGCTCGGCGAGGTGCTGGTGGA
>JAJYGM010000342.1 GCA_021785095.1 Actinomycetes bacterium | reverse complement strand
TCTACGCTCCTCGGCGCGGGGCGGTACCTGAAGGAGCGCAACCCCGCGGTACAGGTCTGGGCCGTCGAACCGCCAGCTGGTGAGATCGTCGACGGGCTGCGAAGCCTTGACGAGGGCTATATCCCCCCGATCTTCGAAGAGCTCGGCGGGAGCGAACTGCTCGACCGCAAGACCGTCGTGCGCCCGCGGGAATCGATCGAGTGGGTCCGGCGTCTGGCAGACGTCGGCATCTTCGCCGGGTTGTCGACGGGAGCGGCAATGGCTGGCGCGGCCCGGTGCGCCACCCAGCTCGGCGACGGCGAGCAAGCTGCGATCGTCGTCATCTCGGCAGACGGAGGCTGGAAGTACCTCTCGAGCGGGGCGTGGACCGGCGACATCGACGACGTCGCCGAGCGAGCGCGATCGACCATCTACTTCTGATCCGAGGTCTCCCACGTCTCAGAGGGCTCCACGTCGAGCGTGGAGTGGTCACCCGGGGAGCTCGGGCCCGCCGTCGCCCTGCCGCTTTGCGAAGCGACCATCCGCCCGAGCTGACGAGGCGTTCGGCCGCCCGGAGCACCGGCCTGCCTTTCCGCCGGGTCGTCGAGTGGTGGCCCATCGCCGCGAAGCCTGTACGCTCACGGGCCGCACCGCAGAGGGCCGCACCGCAGAGGGCCGCACCGCAGAGGGCCGCACCGCAGAGGTCAGCGGCGGAGCGCCCACGAGACAAGAAGAGCCCACGAGACAAGGGGACGAGGACGTGACCACCGACACCGGCAGCGTCGTACCCGATCCTCGTACGCTGCGCTCGGACGGGCGCACCCTCGACGAGCTGCGGCCGGTCACGTTCCAGCGTGATTTCACGGAGCTCGCCCCCGGTTCGGTGCTCGTCTCGATGGGACGCACGAAGGTCCTCTGCACTGCGTCGGTGGAGGACCGGGTACCTCCGTGGATGCGGGGCAGCGGCAAGGGCTGGGTGACCGCGGAGTACTCGATGCTTCCCGGGTCGACGGCTGAGCGCGCGACGCGGGAGGCCGCGAAGGGCAAGCAGTCCGGACGAACCCAGGAGATCCAGCGCCTCATCGGACGGTCGCTGCGTGCCGTGTGCGACCTCGTGGCGCTCGGGGAGCTGCAGGTCACCGTCGACTGCGACGTCCTCCAGGCCGACGGCGGTACCCGGACCGCGTCCATCTGCGGGGCCTACGTCGCCCTGCACGACGCGTTCACCCGGTTCGTCGCTGCGGGGAGGATGAAGAGGCATCCGCTGGACGACGCCGTGGCGGCGGTATCGGTCGGCATCGTGGACGGAGTGCCGATGCTCGACCTTCCCTATGCCGAAGACTCGCGTGCCGAGGTCGACATGAACGTCGTGATGACCGGGTCGGGCCGCTTCGTCGAGGTCCAGGGGACGGCCGAGGGTCTGCCCTTCACCCGCTCCGAGCTCGACGAGCTGCTCGTGCTCGCCGAGGCGGGGATCAGCCGCCTGCTCGTCATGCAAGACGCGGTCCTCGCAGAGCCCCCGGCGCCGCGGTGAGCGGTCCGGCGCAGTCGGGCGCACCTCTCTTCCTCGTCATGGCGACCGCCAATCCTGACAAGGCCGCCGAGATCCGCGACATCCTCGGCGCGCAAGGTGGCGTACGTCTCGTCCCGCGGCCTGCCGACGTCCCCGACGTCGAGGAGACCGGCGACACGCTCGAAGCGAACGCCCGGCTGAAAGCGGCGGCGCTCTCGGCGGCCACGGGGATGCCCGCGGTCGCGGACGACACGGGTCTCGAAGTCGACGTCCTCGGCGGAGCACCGGGCGTACGGTCCTCCCGGTACGCGGGGGAGGACGTGACGTACGCAGACAACGTCGCGAAGCTCCTGGCGGAGCTCGCTGCGTTGCCGGGACGCGGCGGCGTGCGCCGTGCACGCTTTCGCACCGTGGCGCTGGTGCGGTTCCCTGATGGTCGGGAGATCTGGCGCGAGGGCACGGTCACGGGCGCCATCGCCGAGGCGCCACGAGGGGAGGGCGGCTTCGGGTACGACCCCGTGTTCGTGCCCGACGAAGGTGACGGACGCACGTTCGCCGAGCTTCGACCCGAGGAGAAGCACGCCATCTCGCACCGTGGGCGCGCGCTGCGAGCGCTCGCCCACGCGCTGCGTTCGGAGGGCGTCGGGACGTAGGGCCACGTCGGTCCACGTCCAGAGGTCTCGCGAAGTCCCAGCTCAGCCCTCTTGGCGGATCGCGTCTTTCGGAGGAGAATGGGCGTGAGGGCAACGTCGTGTGACGGCCCGAGACTGGAAGGGAGCTTGCGATGGCATCGACGAGCTCGACCGAGGAGAGCGGTCCGCCGCGCTGAGCACGCGCCGTCGTGCTGTGGCGGCGCTCCCCAGCCGGGGTCACGGCGTGCGGCGCCCGCTAGGGGCCGCGGAGGTCCGGTCCCATGACCGGCGAACGGACAACGGCCCTCCACCATCGTGATGCTGACACGACGCGGATCCCGGTGATCATGCACAGCAAGACCGAGGGGCCGGCCCGAAAGCCGGCCCCTCGAGTCCGTCAGGCCTTCCGGCAGACGTAGGCGAGCAAATAGCACGACCCGGGGAGCGAGAAGACGCCGACATTCTCGGCGACCTCCCCCTCGTCGAACCGTCCGGTCTCCACCGTCCTCAGCCCGAGGTTCAACCCCTTGCGCTCGACGATGTCGAAGCCGGCGCGGGCGAGCTTGTCCTCGAGCTCCTCGGGCGTGTACTCGTGCTTGTGGTCGGGATCGATGAAGTGGGCCTGCTGGAGGCGGGTCACGCGCGCGTTGGGCGTGTCGAGGGCCAGCTGCCCACCCGGGCGCAGCACCCGGAACGCGCCTTCGAGCACCTTCTCCGCGACGTCGAGGGGGACGTGCTCGATGCTCTGCCCGCTGTAGACGAGGTCGAACGACTCGTCGGGGTAGGCGGAGAGGTCCTCCATCGAGTGGTAGGCGTAGGTGATC
>JAJYGM010000534.1 GCA_021785095.1 Actinomycetes bacterium | reverse complement strand
TCGTAGCCGGCGTCTTCGAGACGTCGCGCTGCTCCGGCGATCCCCGACGGGTCGAACCCGATGGCACCGTCGATCTTCATCCCGGCTCCTTTCGCTTCACCCCTGCTCCTCCCGGCTCGGCTCCTCTCGGCTCGTCTCGGCTCGTCGACCCTTGTCGACCCGGCGCCTCGCGCCGGGGAGCGCCCCGCTCGAGGGCCGGCTCCCTCAGTGGTCCTCGCCGCGGAGGAAGCGCTCGAGCTCGGCGGCGAGCTCGTCGGCGGAGGGGACCTCGTGGAGCCCGAGCGCGTTGCCCTCGGAGGAGTCGATCACCTCTTCGAGCTTGGCGACCATGGCGACGTGCTCGGGATTGCCTGCGATCAGCTCGTCCACCTGGTTCCGTGCGCGGTCCCCGGCTGCCCGCAGCGCCGCGGAGTCGAGCTGGAGCCCGGAGGTCGCCGCGAGCCCGTCCACCAACGCCGCGCTCGCCATGGGGAACGGCATGGCCGAGACGTAGTGGGGGACCCGCGCCCACAGGCTGATCGTCGGGACGGCCGCGTCGCCGAGCGCGACTTCGAGCGCGGACAGGACCCCCGCGGGCACCTCGAGCTCGCCTTGCACGACGCCGACCTGCGCCAGGAGCTCCGCGGAGCCCGGGGGCGCGGTCGCGGCGAGCCGGACGGGACGGGTGTGGGGCGCGGCAGCGGGGAACGCGCCGAGGCCGACCACGAGCCGGACGCCGTGGCGGAGGCAGAGCTGGACAACGGCGTCGACGAAACCCCGCCAGTGGTAGTCGGGTTCGGGTCCGACGAGGAACAGCATGTCGGCGCCGGCCTGGTCGTGCCCGTGCCGGAGCTGGGTCCGGGGCCACTCGAGCTCCGTCGTGACCCCGTCGACGATGCGGACCATCGGCCGGCGGGCGCGCAGGTCGAGGAAGTGGTCGCTGTCGAAGGTCACCAGGTCCGTGGCCGGCGGGTGCTCGGCGAGCGATGCCACCGCGTTGGCCGCTCCGAGGCCCGCGTCGACCCACCCCTCCATGGCCACGACGAGGACCGGCGCGTTCAGCACCGGCGAGGTGTGCACCGCGAAGAGCTCGCTCACGACTCACCGAGGGTAGCGGCGGCCAGCTCGGCGAGCCGGGCGACGGTGGCGGGCAGGTGCTCGACGTCGTCGGGGTCGCCCGCCGGTGCGCCTCCGACGTAGCGGGCGTACACGCCCTGGAGGATGCAGGCGACCCGCCAGTAGCCGAACGCCACGAAGTACCCCACGTCGGACACGTCGGCCCCCGCGCTCGACGCGTACCGGTCGCGCAGCTCGTCTGCCCCGGGGAACCCGTCGAGGGCGCTCGCCGGCACCCTGCCGAGGACCGGTTGCCCGTCGGGGGGAAGTCCCCAGTAGACGAGGAACGTGCCGAGGTCCGCCATCGGGTCGCCGAGCGTGCAGAGCTCCCAGTCGAGCACGGCCGCCACGGCGCCGTCGGGCCGGAGCACCGCGTTGTCGATCCGGAAGTCCCCGTGGACGATCGTCGTCCGGCGTTGTGGGGGCTCGCGTGCCGAGAGCATCGCGCCGACGGACTCGACGAGCCCGGGAGCCGCCACTCCTGCGGCGGCCGACTCGGCGAACTGCGCGCTCCACCGGCGGACCTGCCGTGCCACGTACCCCTCGCGCTTCGCGAGGTCGCCGAGCCCGACATCGTCTGGGTCGAGCGCGTGCAGCGCGGCGAGGGTGTCGACGAGCGCGATCCCCGCGCCCCGTCTCGCCGTGGGGTCCGGGAGCATCCGGTCGCCGCTCTGTGCGTCCCGCAGGACGAGCCCCTCGACGAACGACATGACGTAGAACGGCGCGCCGATCACCCGTGCATCCTCGCAGAGGCCGATCGGCACGGGCACAGGCACGGCGGTCGGGGCCAGCGCGGAGATGATCCGGTGCTCGCGCGCCATGTCGTGCGCGGTGGGGAGCACGTGGCTCACGGGGGGGCGGCGCAGCGTGACCGGGGGGCCAGCGGCGCCGTCGACGCGGTAGGTGAGGTTGGACCGCCCCCCGGCGCACAGCGTGAAGCGGAGAGGCGGCGCGACGTCATGGACGTGCGTGGCGAACCACGCCGTCGCCCCCGCCACGTCGATGCCGGCCGGCCCTGTCGGCCGACCCGTCGGCCGACCCGTCGGCGTGTCCCTCTCCGGCAGCGACATTCCAGACGACGCTAGCGGCGCCGGCGCGCCCGACCGGTGCCGAGCCCGCAACCGGTATCGTCGGAACGATGGGAGACGTCACCGACGCCACGTTCCAGACCGAGGTCCTCGACCGCTCGAAGACCGTGCCGGTCGTCGTCGACCTCTGGGCGCCCTGGTGCGGGCCGTGCCGGACGCTGGGCCCGATGCTCGAGCAGGTCGTCGGGGCCACGGGCGGTGCCGTCGAGCTCGCGAAGGTGAACGTCGACGAGAACCCCCAGGTCGCCACCACGTTTCGGGTGCAGTCGATCCCGGCGGTGTTCGCGCTGCGCGGCGGTGAGGTCGTGGACGGCTTCGTCGGGGCGGTCCCGAAGGCACAGGTGGAGCAGTTCGTCGCGCGGCTCGCACCGGCGGCGCCCAGCGAGGCCGATCTGCTCGTCGCCGCCGGCGACGAAGCGTCGCTCCGCAAGGCGCTCGACATCGAGCGGGACCACCCTGGCGCGGTCATCGCGCTGGCGAGGCTCCTCGTCGGGCGAGGAGAGCCCGAAGAGGCGCTCGAGCTGCTCGCCCGGGTTCCCGAGACGCCGGACGTCCGCGCCGTCGCTGCCGAGGCGCGGCTCTCCTCCCGGGGCGTCGCGGCCGGCCAGGACGTCTCCCGGACGCTCGACACGCTGCTCGATCGGGTGCGGGACGACGAGGACGCGCGCCAGGAGTTCCTCGACCTCCTCGAGACGCTCGGTCCCTCCGACCCGCGGACGTCGGGATACCGCCGTGCGCTCGCGAGCCGCCTCTTCTGACGGCGGGTCGGCCTC
>JAJYGM010000047.1 GCA_021785095.1 Actinomycetes bacterium | reverse complement strand
CAGATTGGCGGGCTCGAGGATACCGATGGCGATCACCGCCATCACGCCGACGACGATCATCGATGCGACCACCCACGCGTGGTAGGGGTGCGAGCTCAAGAGGAAGCCCGTGTGGCGCGCCAGCTGGAAGCCGGCCGTCAGGGTGCTGATCACGAGCGTAGGCATGAGAAGCACCATCTTCGGCATGAAGCGCGCCGAGAACTCCATGCGCGCAGGGATGGAGAGCCTGCCGAGAATGGGACCGACGACGAAGCCGACGAAGAGGTCTATGGCAGTCCAAAGCCCCCCGCCAACGACGTGGAAGAAGTCGATGGCCCACAGCTTGTTGCTGGCTATCGCGACGACGAGAGCGACGAGAGCCACCCCCACAATCGGCAATCCGCGCACCGGGACGATCTGCAGCGCGGGTTTCGGCGGTGACCCGGCATCGGTTACTGCCGGCGCGTCCGGGACCGCGACCGTTACATCTGTCATGGCGAACCCCCTGTCCTCGAATAGACACGCAACCCGCGCGCAGCTGTTGTGACTCGCGCTCCCTCCAGAATAGGACCTCGCACGACCCACGCCTAGAAGCAATCAATGTTTCAGTCGCGGACCGCTTCAGCCGATAACTCCCATGTGGAAGCATTCACTGACCGTGCCCAGAGCGAGCCGGCGGGCCGATCGCGCTCGACACCGGGAGTCGGATGGAGACGAGTCACGGCATCTCTCCTTTTCGCAGCAATGCTCGGTCTCCTCGCGTTCGGCACTCCGGCGAGTGCGTCGGCAAGCACGCGCCAGCCTCAGCCGACGCCTACCGCATCGGTACCCTGGGGCCGGCCGCGGCCGCTCGCGCGCTCCGTCCCACACTCGGAGCCCGCGCTTGCGACCAGACGTCTTGGTTCCCGCGGCCGCCTCGAGGCATCGACAGCTCAGAGCGATAACTGGTCCGGATACGTCGACACCGGCTCACAGTTCACAGGTATCGGCGCGACGTGGACGGTCCCAACCGTGCAGCTGTCACAGACGAACGCGTACTCGGCCACCTGGGTCGGGATCGATGGGTGGGGCGGGAGCCAGACCCTCATCCAGGCCGGTACCGAGCAGGACAGCTCGACCATCGGGACCAGCTACTTCGCCTGGTATGAGATCCTGCCCCAGGATCCGACAGAGGTGTATCTTGGGGCGGTATCTCCCGGGGACCAGATGGTGGCGTCGATCACCGAGAGCTCTCCGGGCCAGTGGCAGATCACTATCGACGACTTGACGTCCGGCCAACAGTCTTCGAATGTCTTTGCCTACAGCGGTGCCGGAGCCTCGGCGGAGTGGATAGAGGAAGCTCCCTTCAACACCGCGACCAACCAGGTCGGGCCGCTCGCGGACTTCGGCTCGGTGCAGCTAAGCCAGCAGACAGTGTCCGACACGGGTACTGGATCGCCGATGCTCACCTCGGTGGAGATGGTCGACTCGTCGGGCAACGTCATCTCCTACCCGGGCAGCCCTGACAGCACCTCGACGCCTTTCACGATCACCTACGGATCCCCGACGCAGACTCAACCACCTCCGGCGTCGCCGACCGTAAGCGCCCTTAGCCCGACCGAGGGGACCACCGCCGGCGGTACGACGGTCACGATAGATGGGTCGAACCTCTCGGGAGCAACGGCGGTTGGCTTCGGTTCCGCGGCCGCGTCAAGCTTTGTCGTCGACTCCTCCACGGAGATAACAGCCACGAGCCCGCCGGGATCGGCTGGGCAGGTCGCGTTGACCGTGGCGACACCAGGTGGCACGAGCACGGCGAGCGGCGGCGACCTGTTCGACTACGTCGCTCCCAGTCCGCCACCTTCGCCATCGCCATCGCCATCGCCATCGCCATCGCCATCGCCATCGCCTTCGCCTTCGCCATCGCCATCGCCTTCGCCTTCGCCATCGCCTTCGCCTTCGCCATCGCCATCGCCTGTCATCGCCAGCGTGAGCCCGGCAGAGGGCAGCACGGCTGGGGGGACGACGGTCACGGTAAATGGGTCGAACTTCTCGGGAGCAACGGCGGTGGACTTCGGATCGATCCCTGCCTTGAGCTTCGACGTGTACTCCTCGACCGAGTTGACTGCGACGAGCCCACCGGCAGTAGCTGGGCAGGTCGAGGTGTCGGTGACAACGCCGGAGGGCACGAGCACAGCAGGTGATGCGAGCAGCACCGGAGGTACCGGCGGTGCTGGCACCGCGGCCACTTTCAGCTATGTCGCCCCACCGCCGCCAGTACCGACCATCGCCGCCGTGAGTCCGGCAGCGGGCAGCACAGCCGGGGGGACGACGGTCACGATCAGCGGTGCGAACCTCTCCGACGCGACCGCCGTGCAATTCGGATCGGCAGCCGCCTTGCACTTCGCGGTCGACTCCTCCACCGAGATAACTGCCACCAGCCCGCCCCAGACAGCCGGGCAGGTCGAGGTGGCAGTGACGACACCGAGCGGCACGAGCAGCACGAGCCCTGCGAGCGCCACCAACTCAAGTGGCGAGACGCGGAGCACCGACCTGTTCCGCTACGTCGCCCCACCGCCGCCAAAACGCCTCGCGCCGAAACCCGTCCCGCCTGCCGTGAAAGTCACCGGACCGTCGCGCCCGTTCCAGCTGTCGAAGTACGTGACCGTTACCTACTCGGCAACTGACGCAGCTTCGCCGGTCAGGGCTTACGACGTCCGCTACGCAGTCGCGGCGTGGAACAGTGCCTTCGGGGCTTACGTCTACCCGCCGGCCTGGCAGCACACCGCGCGCACCTCACAGACCCTTGTAGGGTCGCCGGGCCATGAGTTCTGCTTCAGCGTTCGGGCATCAAGCGCAGCCGGCGGCGTGTCACAGTGGTCGAGAGCGCGCTGCACCGAGCGACCCGTAGCGAGCCGATCCCTCTCGGCACCAAGGCCCAGCTGGGAGAGGAAGAGCGGCTCTGCTCACTATCTCGGCACCTATCTCAAGACGACACATGTCGGAGCGGAGCTTCGCCTTTTCGGAGTCAAGCTGGATCAGATGTCGCTTGTGGTGACGCGATGCCCGGCCTGCGGCAACGTTGCCATCTACCTGAACGGTGCCCATTGGAAGACTGTCAGCACGTACGACAAGACAACGCGCCACCGTGTCGTGATCACTCTCCCGCGTTTTGCCCCGCGCAAGGCAACGATCGCGCTTAAAGATGTCTCGGAGCACCGCAGGATCGTGATCGAGTCCGTGGGCGTCAGCCTGGGCGGCTGACGACACAGGCACTGGCGGCGCACGGATCGGTCCGATATAATGAATTTCTGCCTTCGACAGTGAGGGTTCGATAGGAGCTGGCTACGTCCAGCCTCTCGAACTAGAAGGCGGCGGCCACGTGTCAAGTGTTTCGCTGTGTGTCGATGGAGCCTCGAGTCCTGGCTTCATGAGTTGCGCTTCGTTGCCGGGCGACCGGGTCGCCTCGGGTCTCCGTGGCCACCGCACCTTCGACCCTCCATGCCCTGCCGGCATGGAGGCTTCGCAAGAAGTACCACCCTCGTGACACCGACCAGGGCTGCGCAGACTGGGTCATGGCTACGGTGGTGGTTGGCTGCTGGTGGCACTGTGACCGTAATCGCAACTCTCGTCGCCGTCGGTGCAACCTCTGTGGCGGCTACGACCTCGCCGGCCCAGACCGCCGTGAACCTCGGCACGTCGTCACCCTTTGCGGTTCTCGCGGCCACGGCTATCACGAACACCGGTGCTACGGTCATCACTGGCGATATCGGGCTTTCGCCTGGCGGAGCCACCTCTGTCACGGGTTTCCCGCCGGGCGTGGTCAATGGCGCCGAATACGCCGCCGACGGCGTCGCCCTCCAGGCGCAGAACGACCTTACGACGGCTTACGACAGTGCTCAGTCGGCTCCCTCCACCAACAATGTGACCGGAGTGGATCTCGGCAATCGCACCCTGACGCCCGGTGTCTATACGGCGTCCAGTTCCATGACGCTCAACGGGCCGCTCACCCTCACAGGGAATGCGAGCTCGGTGTTCGTGTTCCAGGCGGGTAGTACTCTGACGACCGGATCCACGGGCCCAGCATCGGTTCTGTTGACCGGTGGAGTGCAGGCATGCAACGTGTTCTGGCAGGTAGGCAGCTCGGCGACCCTGGGCACGCTTACCACCGATTTCGTCGGAACCATCATGGCCCTGACCTCGGCGACGCTGGACACCGGAGCATCGGTGACCGTGACCGGTCGGGTCCTTGCCCGCAACGGTGCAGTCACCTTGGACGACAACACGATAAGCGTCCCTTCCTGCGCTAGCACGACGACGACGACGACGGTGCCGACGACGACGACGACGGTGCCGACGACGACGACGACGGTGCCGACGACGACGACGACGACCACGGTGCCGACGACGACCACGACGACCACGGTGCCGACGACGACCACGACGACGGTGCCGACGACGACCACGACGACAACGGTGCCGGCGACGACCACGACGACCACGGTGCCGGCGACGACCACGACGACGGTGCCGCCGACCACGACGACCACGGTGCCGGCGACGACCACGACGACTACGACGGTGACAGTCACCGCGACGGTTCCATCGCCGACGTCGATATCGACCCTTGTCTCGAAACGCTCCATCACCCTTGGCGGCGCCGTCAGCGACGCGGCGTCGGTACTGGTGCACGGAACCGACGTATTGCCATCTGGCTTGGTGCGGTTCTTCGAGTGCGGACCGGGAGCCAGCTCGTGCACACCATCGCTTGGAACGCCATTGCACCCTGAGGAACATTTGGTCGGTGGAGCGGCGACGTCGGCCAGCTTCACTCCGAAGACAACCGGGACCTACTGCTTCGCGGCTTCATATGTCCCGGGCTCCAGCCTCTTCAGAGCCTCCACCGAGAGCGGCACCGCCGCCAACGGAGAGTGTGTAACCGTGACAGCGGCGTCAGCTACCGCGATACCCAGCGCACCCACGGGAAAGCCCTGGGCGAGTTGGCTCTACTGGCTGCTCGTTGCAGCCGGCGGTGCTGTGGGTCTCAGCCTCCTCGCGACCGGTGCCTACCGGCGCCGCATGTTCGCGCAGGAGCGCGCGCGAGGACGGCCCGGCACGTCGTAACCTTTCGCGCGACCACACGCGCAAAGCTAGGGGGCGACAGTGCGCTCACGATCGAGAATGCCCTCTGGCCGCCGGCTCTACTTCCCTGTCCTGATAGCCGCCGCGTCAATCTTGGCCATACTCGTGACCGCGCGTGCCGCCTCCGCTACCGCACAGCCGACCGCCACCTCGCCGGCGAGAAGCGCCCTGGCAACGGCACCTGCCCACTCCGAACGCTCGGGAGCTGGGACCAGATCCGCAGTCGCGAGGTTCTCACCGATGTCGGTCACCTACGTGTCTTCGTCGCAGGGCTGGGTCCTTGGGACCGACTCCTGTGGGAAGAGACGGTGCTTCGAGCTATTGCACACGACTAACGACGGCTCGACCTGGTCACGAGTGCGGTTGCCACCGATAGGGCGGGCACTCTCGACCGGCGCGTTGATGAAAGTCAGGTTTGCCAACAGCTCCGACGGGTGGATATTCCCCTTCGATCAGCTGCAGGGATACAGCCAAGCCTGGTCGACGCACAGCGGGGGCCGCCGCTGGTCCCGCGTAACCTTCCCGGTGACGGGCTCCGCCTTGGTAGGAGTCGAGGACATCGAGGCGGCTCACGGCGTCGTCGTCGCTGCGGTCTCTGTGGTCTCTGTCCGCCCGCAACTTGATATCTTCTCCTCCCCTGTTGCTCGTGACGCCTGGCGACGGACCGGAGGACCGTTTCAGCTGGGGGCAGGACCTGTCCCGTCCGGCGAGCTTGCCCTTCATGGCAGCTCCGGCTGGTTCGTGCAGAACGACAGAATCGTGGTGGGTGGTGGCCGAGAGGGGCGATCGGGGATCTGGAGGAGCTGGCAACCGCCGTGTGCGCATGCTGGGGGTCCCGTCCTACTCGCAGCTCCGACGACTTCGCGGGTCGAGGCAATCTGCACCGAGGGTGTGTGGACCAGCGGGCGAGTCACTGTGGATCTGCTGACCTCGACCGACGGAGGCACGCGATTTGGACCCAGCCGTCGCATCCCGCTCGGCGCGGGCCCATCAGCGCCTGAGGCGAGCCTGGCGGCAGCGACAGGCAGCGCGACGGTAGCGATCGGTGCTATCAATTACGGCGGCAGCTCCGCTCAAATGAACCTCGAAGTGAGCTTCAACGCTGGCTCCACTTGGCGGTCGGTCTACCGCCATGCCGGGTCGGGTTGGCTCGAGCTCGGTTTCACGACAACCAAGCAGGGCGTTGCGATCATCCTCGGAGCCAACGGACAAGCCGACACGATGCTCGTCACGCGTGACGGTGGCCGCCATTGGGCAAAGGTCGACTTCAGCTAGAGCGCGGGGTCGATCACAACCTTGCCAACTGCGCCGTCCTCGACGGCCTGGTGAGCCGCCGCGGCCTCACCGAGCGAGAAGCGGTGCAGGGGCAGCTCGCTCAGCACTCCCGCCGCGAGAGCCTCGGACACGTCATTCACGGCGCGGACAAGCTCCCCTGGCGCAACACCGTAGAGGAGCATGAAACGGAGCACGGCGTTGAGGGTCATGAAGCTCCGCACAGGCAGGCCCGGCTCTTCGGCCGTCGAGGCGTAAAAGACACAGGTGCCGTGTGGCTTGAGCACCTTCGAGTCGAGCAGGAGGTTCGACGGTGCGACTTCAATCACCCGGTCGATCCCGTCCGGCGCAGTCCTGCCGATCGCTTCCACGACGTCCTCGTCGCGATAATTGATGACGACGTCGGCTCCGGCGGCCCGCGCGGCCCGCGCCTTCTCCTCGGAGCTGACAGTGGCGAGCACTCTGGCTCCGCGCCAGCGCGCAAGCTCGATCGCGTAGTGGCCGACAGCGCCGGCGCCTCCCGCGACAAGAACTGTCATGTCCGATACCGATCCGTCGACGAAGAGCGCGTGAGCGGCGGTGAGTGCAGGAATGCCGAGACAGGCACCGAGCGCGAAGCTGGCCGAATCCGGCAGGCGGACCGCCTGACGCGCCGGGAGGCAGATCCATTCTGCGGCAGTTCCGTGCTGGCGCTGCCACTGGCCGAACCAGATCCAGACTCGCTCCCCGACGCGCGCTGGCTCGACGCCTTCTCCGACCGCGTCGATCTCGCCTGCGCCGTCCTGGTTCGGGACTACGTAGGGATAGGGCATCTCCTTGCCCGGTGCTGCCGCCCTCGTCTTCCAGTCAGTCGGGTTGACGCCCGAGACCACAACCCGGACGCGCACCTCGCCGGGAGCCGGATCCGGCCGCTCGATCTCCTTCACGTGAAGGACGTCAGGGGGTCCCAGTCGCTCGTAGACCGCAGCTCTCATGGCGGCGCTAATGCTAGGGGCTTCACGGAGCCCAACGTGACGTGAGCCCGTCACCCACTCGGCGACTTCGCCGGCTACCCAGCCTCGTTGCGGTTCGGCTGGCCGGCCCTGAGCAGACAGCATGTCACTCGACTGCCGGCTCTGGGGGTTGTGGTGCGCCGGCCGCAGCCTGGGAACGGGAGCGGAACTCGCCGAGCCAAGCGTCGAAGTCCTTGGCGACGATCCTTTCACCGGTGACGCCTTCGGCCTCCGGCGAGGCCAGGAACACCACCGGTGGCCCCATGACCTTCGCAGGGAGCAACGAGCGCCGAGCGTCTTCGTGCATGTCGTCGGGGACCATGCCTGTGTCGGTGGCGCCTCCAGGCAGGAGCATGTTCACCGTGATGCCGTAGGGCCGCAAGTCCTCGGTCATGATGACGCTGAGCGACTCGGCACCGGCCCGCGACGGCCCGTACGGGACAAAGCCCCGCCGGCGCATCGTCTCGTGATTCATCGAGATGTTCACGTAACGCCCATGACTCTGCTCTACGAAACAAGCGGCAAAGGCGCGCGCGACAAGGAAGTAGCCCGTCAGGTTTGTGGCGATCACGTCGGCGAACCCTTCGGGGGTCACCTCGAAGAACGGCCGGGGGTCGTCGAAGAAGCGGGGGTTGACTGTGCGCATTCCGATGCCGGCGTTGTTGACCACCACGTCCACGCCTCCCCAGCCGGAAAGCAGATCCTGCGCCGCGGCGTCCACCGACGCCGGATCCCTCACGTCGACGGCCACCGCCCGAGCATCCAGGCCGTTTCGGGTCCGGAGCCTGACCGCGTCGTCGAGGCGCGCACCGGGACGGGCAGCCATCGCGACCCTCGCCCCCGCCTCGAGCAGCGCGTCGGTCATCGCTACCCCAAGACCGCTCGTGGCTCCGGTGACCACGACTCGGACACCATGAAGCTCCTGCGACGCGGGCTCTCCCGCGATCGGACCGCCCCCTGAGGAGCTCGATTGTGCGACCGGGCGTCTCACGCGGCTGCGAGCGCGGGCAACACCCGTTCGGCCATCAACTCGAGGGGACGCAGGGACCCGACATCGAGCAGGGTGCCGTGCGCGAGCTCGATTCCGAGCTCGGCAAGGGCCTGCAGGTGCTCGATAGTCTCATTGACCCGTTCCCCCTTCGGGCCGAGGTCGAACCTGGTCTGCACCGTCTTCTCGATCGTTGCGTAGTCACGATTCTCCCGCTCGCAATGCTGCCTTAGGACGTCGAGCTTGTGAGCCAGCTCCGGGCTGTCGAAGAGGTTGCACGCGTCGGCGTAGCGGGCGACCAACCGGAGCGTCTTGCGCTCGCCGGACCCGCCGATCAGGATCGGGGGATGTGGCCGGGTAAGCGGCTGGGGGCGGTTCAGGGTGCGGGCCAGGCGGTAATGACTTCCTTCGTAAGCTCCGTCGTCGTCGCTCCACATCTGGAGGCATATCTGCAGCGCCTCCTCCAAGCGCTCGAAGCGCTCTTTGGTCGACGGGAACGGCAAGCCAAGTCCGCGGGCCTCGTCTTCGTTCCAGGCCGCACCGATGCCGAGCATCGCCCGGCCGTTGGATACGACGTCGAGTGTCGAGACGGCCTTGGCGAGCAGTCCGGGCTCGCGGTACACGACGGCGGTGACCACCGCGAGAAGCTTCACGCGCTCAGTGCAGCCGGCCAGGTAGCCGAGCGTCGTGTAGGCCTCCAGCATCTCCTGCTCGGGAGCGCCGATGTGACCGATCTGCCAGACGTGGTCCATAACGCTGACCCGGTCGAACCCGGCACTCTCGGCTGTCCGGGCAATCTCGGCCAGCCGCCGCCCGAGCACCGGGGGCCCGCCGGCCCAGGTGAAATCGGGTATGTGCAAGCCAAATCTCATCGTTCCTCCTCGGAGCGCCGATGATACTTCGGCCGGGCCAGATGATGACCCCGGCAGCGGCAGCACCACCGCTGGGCGCCTGCTCCGTGAGGACGTTCGCTCCTCACTGCCTGGAAGCGACTACGGCAGCGGTGGCGTCGTGGAGCAGCTCGAGCCCGATGTTGCCCGGGTCCTCGACAAAAAGGCCGCTCTGCTCCTTCCCACGGGCACGATGACCCAGCGAGCATCGCTTCGGGTTGCGGTCTCGATCATGGAAGGGGCCAGTCTGCATGCTCGGTCCGACTGATGTTCGGGTGGTCGGTGCTCTCATGCCCTTGACCGAGTGCCATGCAACAGGTACCCTATTCAGAGTCCCCTATTCGTAAAGGAGAGATCGGTGCCCGCTAGGCGCAGGTCCAACCCTCTGGCCCTCGCGGTGCTGGTCTGCCTGGGCGAGCGGCCCATGCACCCCTACGAGGTCGCCCAGACGCTGCGGACCCGCCACAAGGACGACAGCGTCCGGCTGAACTACGGCTCGCTGTACGCGGTGATCAACGCCCTCGGGCGCCGCAAGCTGATCGAGGCAGCCGAGACCGAGCGGGCCGGGCGCCTGCCCGAGCGCACCATCTACCAGATCACCGATGCCGGCAAGGTAGAGATGCACGACTGGCTCTCCGAGCTCGTGGCCGTGCCCACTAAGGAGTACCCGGCGCTCGAAGCCGCGCTGTCGTTCCTCCCCGCGCTCGCGCCCTGCGAGGCGGTCTCACTGCTCGAAGAGCGCGCCGCGCGCCTCGAGGCCGAGCTGGCCGGAGCCGGGGCGTTGCGCGAGCTGGTGGAGAAAGCGCGCTTGCCCCGGCTGCTGTGGGTGGAGGCCGAATTCGCCGTGGCGTTGCGCCAGACCGAGCTCGACTTCGTCCGCCGTCTTCTCGCCGACATCGCCGGCGGACAGCTCGACGGCCTCGCCTGGTGGCAGCAGATCCACGACGACCCTGACGGGCCAGTTCCGCTGCCCCCGCCATGGGCACCGGGACCTGGCAACGACAAGGCAAACGACGACTCCGAGGAGGCGTGATGACCGCCGCACCGAACCCCGCACCGACGGGTGCCACGGACACCGCACCGCCCGCGGTCGCAAGCACCGCATCCTCCGGTGCCACGGACACCGCACCGCCCGCGGTCGCAAGCACCACGACTGCCATCGAGGTCGAAGGTCTCCAGAAGAGCTTTGCCACTCGGGGCGGGAGAGTGGAGGCGGTCGCCGGGTTGAGCTTTCATGTGGCTCCGGGAGAGATATTCGGCCTGCTCGGCCCGAACGGGGCGGGCAAGACCACGACCATGCGGATGCTCACCACCCTGCTGCCGATCGACGCCGGCCGTGCGATCGTGGCCGGCATCGATGTAGCCAAGCGGCCAAGGCAGGTACGGCAGCACATCGGCTACGTGAGCCAACTTGGCGGGGCCGACAACCTGGCGAGCGGCCGGGAGAACCTCACGCTCCAAGGCGCCCTGTACGGCATGGGCCGCCGGGAGCTCAACCGGCGCGTCGAGGAGCTTCTCGAGCTGCTGGACTTGGCGGAGTTCGCCGACCGACGGGCCATGACCTACTCCGGCGGCCAGCGCCGGCGTCTCGACGTCGCCCTCGGGATCGTGCACCGCCCCGAGGTGCTGTTCTTGGACGAACCGTCCACTGGGCTCGACCCCCAGAACCGGGCAAACCTGTGGGAGCACGTGCGGGGACTGGCCGACGCCGGCACGACGGT
Organism: Actinomycetes bacterium; assembly: GCA_021785095.1. The sequence continues at coordinate 3,314 of JAJYGM010000047.1, read as the reverse complement.
CGTGCTCACCACCCACTACCTCGACGAGGCCGACGCGCTCTGCGCCCGGATCGTGATCGTCGACCATGGGCGCATCGTCACCGAGGGCACTCCAGACGAGCTCAAGCACAGGGTCGCGGGTGCGACTGTCTCGATCACGCTGGCAGAGCCACTCCGTGACGAGCCCCGGGCTCGAACAGCGCTCCAAGCGGCGTCGTGCGTGCTCGACGTGGCGGCAGACGGCGACGTCCTGCGCCTGCACGTGGCCTATGGCTCCGCCGCCCTGCCCGAAGTGCTGCGGGCCTTGGACTCCGTGGGAGTGGAGGTCGCCTCGCTCACCCTCGCCGAGGCGAGTCTGGATGACGTGTTCCTGGCCGAGACCGGCCGGTCACTTAGGGACGCCGGACCAGCACCGGCCGATGGGAGGCCGTCATGAAGACCCTTCGCGACACGGGGCTGTTGTTCTGGCGCTCCGCGCTCCAGCTGCTCCGCAATCCGGCCTGGCTGTTCGTCTCGCTGGCCACGCCGCTGCTCTACCTCGCGCTGTTCACCCCGTTGCTGCGCGGCCTACCCGGCGTCGCCGGCAAGGGGACCGGAGCGGTGATGGACGAGTTCCTGCCCGGCATCTTGGCCCTGCTCGCCTTCTCGGCCGGGATGGGGCCGGGTTTCAACGTCATCTTCGAGCTCCAATCGGGCGTGGTCGAACGGTTCCGGGTCACCCCCACGAGCCGCCTGGCGCTTCTCCTCGGGCCGATACTTGCCTCGGTGGCCGGCATGTTCGTCTTCGACGTCGTGCTCGTCGGTGTCGGCGCCGCCTTCGGGTTCTCCGTCCACCTGGCCGGGCTGGCCGTCCTCGCCGTCCTCGCCGGCCTGCTCGCGGTCACCTCGGCCGCGTTCTCGATGGCCACGGCGTTGACGAGAAAAGAGATCCAGGGTTTCGCCGCCGTCGTCCAGGGTCTCCAATTGCCCGTGTTGCTGCTCGCTGGCGTGCTCCTGCCGATCTCGCTCGGCCCGACCTGGCTGAAGGTGATCGGCCACCTCGACCCCCTCTACTACCTCGTCGAGGCCGCCCGCGGACTCGCTGTCGGCCACTTCGCCACCACCGCCACGTGGCACGCCTTCGCGGTCCTCGTCCCGCTGTGCGCGCTCACCCTCGCCTGGGCAACCACCCTCTATCGCAGGGCCGTCGCCTGAACGAGGCGGATCGGGTGCTCGAGCGCCGACGAGCGTGACGCCGAGCCTTTTGGTAGTGAGCTGCGTGCAGTCGCTATGGCCCGCCCGCAGCGGGCGTGTGTGATCCCTCGACGTGGGCAGGACCGATGCGCGTTGCCAGGTCGAAGATGGTCGCGAGCTCCTTCGAGTAGTGGTCGATATCGAGGTCCGGATCACCGACAAGCCGGTGCGGCACCGAATCGATGGCTGCCCGGATCGCCACGGCCATCACCCCTGGGTCGAAATCCCTACGGAGCTCCCCTTCACTCTGGAGGCGCGCGAGCTCCTCTTCGAGGAGGCGAACTGCAACGCCGGCATCTCGACCGTCGACTCGCCGGCGCCCGTCGGCCATCACGCCACCGTTTCGTGCGATATCCAGGATGGCAATCATCGAGTTCCGGTGCTCGCGCATGAACGCGAGGTTCGACTCGATGTACGCCCGAAGCCTTGCCGGTCCCGCCGATTCGGCAAAGACACGCGGGATTATGTAGGACCGCGAGGCCTCGATAATCTCGATCACGACCTGCCTGATGAGGTCGTCTTTGCCGGCGAAGTGGTAGCTGATGACGCCCTTGCTGATACCGATGCGCTCGGCGATGCGAGCGAGGGATGCCTGTGCGAATCCGACCTCGGCGATCGTGTCGATCGCGGCAGTGACGATCTGCTGGCGCCGGGCGTTCTCGATGAACGTCCGCCCCTTGGGTCCCGTCGCGACCTCGGTCATGATCAGATCCTACGAAAATTGAACATCCGGACAGATTTTACTACGGATGGTCAGTACCGTGCTAATTTTGAGATCGTGCGAGATCGCGGCGCGACCGGACCGGAGGTCGCTGACATGCGCGCTCGCTCATGACCGCGGAGCCCGGCCACCAGGGCCAATCAAGCCACGACGGGGCGAGACCTGATGCCGCTCTCGTCGTCGAGCACCTGACCAGGCGGTTCGGCGAGCGCGTCGCTTACGAGGACGTCTCCTTCGAAGTTGGCCACGGCGAGGTCTTCGGCTTCCTCGGCCCAAACGGTGCCGGAAAGACGACCATGGTGCGCACGCTCGGCACGCTGCTTGCTCCGACGTCGGGCTCGGCGACGGTCGCCGGCATCGAATTGCACGCCGAGAACGGGCAAACCATACGGTCCCGGATCTCGATCATGCCGGAGTTCCCCGGCTTGTACTTACGCCTCACCGTCGCCGAGAACCTCGAGTGCTTCGCTCGTCTCTACCGGCTGGCCGACCGGCGGGAGCGCATCGAGCAGTCGCTCAAGGCGGTCAACCTGACCGACCGGGCCGACGATCTCTGCCGCTCTCTGTCCAAGGGGCTCCGGCAGCGGGTGGCCCTGGCCAGGGCGCTGCTCAGCGATCCGTCGGTGCTGTTCTTGGACGAGCCCACGTCTGGGCTCGACCCGGTCGCGAGCAAGGAGGTCCACGAGCTCATCGCCGCACTCCGGGTCCGCGGCGTGACGATCTTCCTGACAACCCATCGTCTCGAGGAAGCTGAGCGACTGTGTGACCGCGTCGCAATCTTGAACACGACGATGCGTCTGGTCGGCCGACCCGACGAGCTGCGCGCCGAGCTGTTCACGAGAAGCCTCGAAATACGTCTGGGGGCAGAGCTCGCCGATCCAGCTTCCGTGCTCACCGGAGTTCCCGGGCTCGAAAGCTGGGAGGCGCGGCAGTCCTCCTCCTATCTGTTGACCGTGTCGGACCCGGACGCTGTCGCGCCCGCAGTGGCCCGCGCCCTCGTGCATGCGGGCGCGGACATCTGCTCGATCACCGAATCGCGCCACTCCCTCGAAGACGTCTATATGGAGCTCATCGGCGATGACGCCGAAGCGACGCGGCGATGAGCTTCAGCTGGGCCAGAGTCGCGGGGATCGTGCAGAAAGAGCTGCGCGACTACCGCCGCAACCGCTTCGTCCTCGCCACCATGGGAATGCTGCCGCTTCTCTTCCTGATCATCCCGGTGGTCGAACTCCTCCTCATCAGCGTCCCGGTCGGCAGCTCCCGGTTCGATGCCCGGATCGGGCTTCTTCTCCTGTACATGCTCATCATCCCGACGATCGTGCCATCGGTCCTCGCGGCCTACTCCGTGGTCGGCGAACGCGAGCAGGGCACACTCGAGCCG
>JAJYGM010000231.1 GCA_021785095.1 Actinomycetes bacterium | reverse complement strand
CTGGTGAGCGGGGTTCGTGAACGCCGTCTCGCTCCGGCATCGCGACGTGACCCGACGGATGTTCCCGTCGCAGCACGTCGAGGCGGTGACCAACGGCGTGCACGGCGCGACCTGGGCAGCGGCTGCGACCGCATCGCTCTTCGATCGCCGCCTGCCGGGTTGGCGAAGGGACGGCACGCAGCTCCGCTACGCGATGGACATCCCGCTCGACGAACTACGGGCCGCTCACGGCCAGAACAAGAGGTCGCTGTGCGCCGACGTGCGCCGGCGCACGGGCGTGAGCTTCCGCCCTGACGTCCTCACGATCGGTATCGCGCGCCGCGTCGCTGCGTACAAGCGCAACGACCTCGTGCTTTCCGATCTCGATCGACTCTCGTCCATCGCGAAGAGCGCTCCGCTCCAGCTCGTCTTCGCCGGAAAAGCACACCCGGGAGACGGGGAGGCGAAGGCGATGATCCGGCGCGTGCTGTCGGTGATCGACGCGCGCCCGAGCGGCGTGACCGTCGCTTTCGTGGACAACTACGGCATGGACCTCGGCCGTCTGCTCTGCGCGGGGAGCGACGTCTGGCTCAACACGCCCGTCCCGCCGAACGAGGCGTCGGGCACGAGCGGGATGAAGGCGGCGCTCAACGGGGTGCCGAGCTTGAGCACGCTCGACGGTTGGTGGATCGAAGGGTGGATCGACGGCGTCACCGGGTGGGCGTTCGGGACATCGAGCTCCGCTGCCGAGGGCTCCGCCGACGGCCCTCCCGACGACGCGGACCGCCTCTACCGCGTGCTCGAGGAGGTCGTCGCCCCCGCGTACTACGAGGACCGCGACGTGCTGACCGTCATGGGGCGTCGCGCCATCGCACTGAACGCGTCCTTCTTTTCTGCGCACCGGATGGTCGACGAGTACGACCGGCGTGCGTATCGCCGGGCTCTCGGGGGTTGACCCTCCACGTCGGGCTGGCCCGGATCGCGACTGGTCCGGCTCTTGCGGCCGGTTGGGGCGCGCACCCGGGTCGCGCACCCGCGGCGCCAGGTGGAACAATCCGTCGGTGGTGACCGCCGAGCAGGAAAAGCGCGTCGCGGCAGAGGCCGCTGCCGAGCTCGTCGAAGACGGCATGACCGTCGGCCTCGGGACTGGATCGACGGTCGCCCTCTGCGTGCCCGCGCTCGCCGCTCGCCGCCTCGACCTGCGTTGCGTCGCGACCTCGCCCCGCACGGAGGCAGCAGCCCGCGAGGTGGGGCTGCGGATCGAGCGGTTCAGCACGGTCGCACACCTGGACATCGCGATCGACGGTGCCGACCAGGTGGCGCCGGACGGCTGGCTGGTGAAGGGCGGAGGCGGTGCCCACACCCGAGAGAAGCTCGTTGCCGCGGCTGCCTCCCGCTTCGTCGTGATCGTGGACTCCACCAAGCTCGTGCCCGCGCTGGGGCCGCCGGTCCCCCTGGAGGTGCTTTCCTTCGGGCTCTCCTCGACGCTGCGAAGACTGGCGGCGGTCGGCCCCGTGCGGAGGCGAGACGGGCCCAGGAGCCCCGACGGGGGGGCGATCTGCGACTACCTGGGGCCGGTCGGCGACCCGCGCTCGCTCGCTCGGAAGATGCAGGGGGTGCTGGGGGTGGTCGAGCACGGGCTCTTCCCCCCGGAGCTGGTCACCGAGATCGTCGTGGGCCGGGGCGCCTCTGTGGATCTCCGGGACCTCCGGGACCTCCGGGGCGGCAGGAGAGGCGGGAAGAGGCAGGGCTCGCTCAGCGGCCGGCCGGTGCCGCCGCCCGGTCGGCCATGACGAGGGAGGCTCCGGCCTCGACGCGACCAGCCGGGATCGAGGGGTCGGCCGCGAGGAGTCGCTCGAGCGGTGCGCGCTTGTCCTCGCCAGCGACCAGCCACAGGAGCTGCCGTGCCCGCTCGATGCCCGGGTAGGTGAGCGTCATCCGGCGTCTGCCCTGGTAGCTGGAGGAGGTCACCGCTACCGGCCGGTCCCGAACGTCGAGCACCGGATCGCCCGGCACGAGGGAGGCCGTGTGGCCGTCGGGGCCGATCCCCAGGTGCACGAGATGGAACCGCCGGGGCAAGGCGGCACCGTAGCGGGCGGCCGCAACGCCGAGATCCGGGTCCTCGACGGGCATCGGGTGCAACCGCACGCGCTCGACCTCGTCGCCCAGGGCCTCTCGCAGATGCGCGAGGTTCCGATCGGGGTCGCCATCGGGCGCGACGCGCTCGTCCACCTGCCAGATGGCGCAGCGCTCCCAGGGCATGTCCAGCGTGGTGAGCACGCGGAACATCTGCCAGGGCGAGCTCCCCCCGCTCACGGCGAGATGGAAGGTGTCGCCGCCCGCGACCGCCGCGCGCGCGTGACCGGCGACGTAGCGCGCGGCCACCTCCGAGAGCGATTCGGGGTCGTCGAGGACGGTGAGGTCGTGGTGCACCGGGCGTCTACGACCCGGCAGGCTTCTCGACGTGGCCGCCGAACTCGCTGCGCATCGCCGAGAGGAGCTTCGCGGTGAGCTCCCCGAGGTCGCGTGACTCGAAGCGTTCGAACAGCGACGCGGTGATCACCGGGGCGGGCACCCCCTCCTCCACCGCGGCGAGCACCGTCCACCGTCCCTCTCCCGAGTCCGACACGCGGCCTGCGAACTGCCGGAGCTGCGCTGTGCGCGCGAGTGCGTCCGCCACCAGGTCGACGAGCCACGACCCGACGACCGAGCCGCGCCGCCAGAGCTCCGCCACCTCGCCGATGTCGATGGAGTAACGGTAGGCATCAGGGTCGCGAAGGGGCGTCGTCTCGGCGTCGCTCTCCTGCGGCTTCGTGCCCACGTCGGCATGCCCGATGATGCTCAGCCCCTCGGCGATCGCGGCCATCATCCCGTACTCGATGCCGTTGTGGACCATCTTCACGAAGTGCCCGGCCCCGCTCGGACCGCAGTGCAGGTAGCCGTCGGGCGCGGTACCCGCGCGGGTCCTCCCAGGGGTCTGCGTCGCGCCGTCGCGACCAGGTGCGATGGTCTTGAAGATGGGGTCGAGCCTCTGCACGGGCTCGGCTTCCCCGCCGATCATGAGGCAGTAGCCCCGCTCGAGTCCCCACACGCCACCGCTCGTGCCGCAGTCGACGAAGTGGAGCTCGCGCGCCTCGAGCGCCTTCGCTCGGGCGATGTCGTCGCGGTAGTACGAATTTCCCCCGTCGATGACAGTGTCGCCCACCTCCAGGGAGCCGACGAGCTCGTCGAGCGTCTGGCCCACGATCGCCGCCGGCAGCATCAGCCACACGGCGCGCGGGGTGTCGAGCTTGGCGGCGAGGTCCGCGAGGGACGTGGCGCCCGTCGCTCCCTCGGACTCGAGCTCGTGCACGGAGCCGGGGTCGACGTCGTAGACGACGGCGCGATGGCCATCGCGCAAGATCCGGCGGACGAGGTTCGCGCCCATCCTGCCGAGACCGACCATACCGAGCTGCATCGGGGTGTCCGTGGCCATGCCCCACCCTAGGCTCCGCGCCCCCGGCGGGTTCGGCGCGGGGCACGTCCGCCCGGCGTCAGCCCTGCCGCTTGAACGCGCGGTAGCGACGGATCAGCGCGTTGGTCGACGAGTCGTGGGCGAGGGCCGGCTCCGAGCTGCTCTCGAGCTCGGGGACGATCGCCTTCGCCAGCTGCTTGCCGAGCTCCACACCCCATTGGTCGAAGGAGTCGACGTCCCACAGCGCCCCTTGGACGAAGACGTCGTGCTCGTAGAGGGCGACGAGGACGCCCAGGGTGCGCGGCGTGAGCGACTCCGCGAGCAGCACGTTGGTGGGACGGTTTCCCGGCATCACCCTGTGCGGGAGGACTCTCGCCTCGGCACCTTCGGCGAGGACCTCCGCCTCGGTCCGGCCGAAGGCAAGCGCCTGCGCCTGCGCGAACACGTTGGACATGAGGAGATCGTGGTGCTCGCGCAGCGGGTTCAGGTTCTTGCCGAACCCGATGAGGTCGACGGGCACCAGCCGGGTCCCCTGATGCAGGAGCTGGTAGAAGCTGTGCTGCCCGTTGGTCCCCGGCTCGCCCCAGTACACGGGACCGGTGTCGTAGTCGACCGGCGCGCCGCCTAGCGTCACCCGCTTTCCATTCGATTCCATCGTGAGCTGCTGGAGGTACGCGGGGAAGCGCTTCAGGTACTGGCTGTAGGGCATCACCCCCACCGATTGCGCGCCGAAGAGCTCGCTGTACCAGAAGGACAACAGCCCCATGACGACCGGCATGTTGCGCTCCAGCGGCGCCGAACGGAAGTGCTGGTCCATCTCGTGGAAACCGGCGAGCATCTCTCGGAAATTGTCAGGGCCGATCGCGAGCATCGTCGACAGGCCGATGGCCGAGTCCATCGAGTACCGGCCCCCGACCCAGTCCCAGAACCCGAACATGCACTGCGTGTCGATGCCGAACGCAGTCACCCGGTCGGCGTTCGTCGAGACGGCCACGAAGTGCTTCGCGACTGCGCCCTCGCCCAGCGAGCCCACGATCCACTCGCGCGCGGAGGTGGCGTTCTCGATCGTCTCGAGCGTCGCGAAGGTCTTCGACGACACGACGAAGAGCGTCTCTTCGGGAAGGAGGTCGCGCGTCGCCTCGACGAGGTCGGTCGAGTCGATGTTCGAGACGAAGCGGAAGGACATGTTCCGCTGCGAGTACCAACGCAGCGCTTCGTACGCCATGACCGGGCCCAGGTCCGATCCACCGATCCCGATGTTGACGACGTTGCGGATCCGACGCCCGGTATGGCCGGTCCACTCTCCGGAGCGCACCCGATTGCAGAAGACCTCCATCCTGTCCAGGACCTTGTGCACCTCGGCCACGACGTCGGTTCCGTCGACGACCAGCGACGTGCCCTTCGGCATGCGCAGGGCCACGTGCAGCGCAGCACGGTCTTCCGAGACGTTCACGTGCGCGCCTGCGTACATCTCGTCACGGCGAGCTTCCAGCCCCGACTCGCGGGCGAGCTGGACGAGCAGGCCGAGAGTCTCGTCGGTGATCCGGTTCTTCGAGTAGTCGAGGTAGAGCCCGGCGGCCTCGATGCTCAGTCGATCGGCACGGCCGGGATCGTCGGCGAACAGCTCGCGCAGGTGGGTGCCTGCGATCTCTGCGTGATGGCGCTCGAGGGCACGGAAGGCGGGTCGCCCGTGCAGCGCTGGACGTGGGGGCGTGGTCTCGGCCATCGAGCGCCGACGCTACTGGTGGGCGGGGAGGCGGACCACTTGGCGTCGGTGACGAGCCCGGTGGCCGGCGGTGTCACGAGGCGTCCCGCCCCTCTCGCCCGCCGTCTTCCCCGGGCTGTGTGGAAGTTGTCGCGTCGAGCCCATCGGGCCCGCGGGCTTTCCCGGTCCCGGCCCCGGCCCCGGCCCCGGCCCCGGCCACGGTCTCGCGCAGCCGCTCGAGGCTGGCCGCCAGGAGCCTCGAGACGTGCATCTGGCTGATCCCCACCCGCGCGGCGATCTCGGACTGGGTGAGCCCGTGGGCGAACCGAAGCTGGAGGATCAGCTGCTCGCGAGGTGCGAGCGTCGCGATCGCCGGCGCGAGCAGCTCACGGTCTTCGACCGTTCCCAACGAGGTGTCGTCTTCTCCCATCCGGGAAGCGAGCACCTCCTCGTTGCGATCGGTCGCGTCGATCGACGCCGTCCGGTAGCCCTGCCCTGCCTCGAGCGCTTCGAGCACCGCTTCCTCGGTCGTCCCCGTCGCCGACGCGAGCTCGCTCACCATCGGCGAGCGGCCGAGCTCCTGCGACAGCGTCTCGGTGACTTTGCCGATCTCGAGGTAGAGCTCCTGCACGCGCCTCGGCGCACGTACCGCCCAACCTTTGTCGCGGAAGTGGCGTTTCAGCTCGCCGATCACCGTGCGCGTCGCGAACGTCGTGAACTCGACGCCCCGCTCGGGCTCGAAGCGATCGACCGACTTCACGATGGCGAGCGACGCCACCTGGACCAGGTCCTCGTAGGGCTCGCCGCGGTTTGCGTAACGCCTGGCCAGGTGGTGGGCCAGCCCGAGGTGCGCGGTCACGAGCCGGTCTCGCAGCGCAGGCTCCCGGTTGGCGGCCAGCTCGAAGAACAGCGCCCTCGTGTCCTCGCCTTGCGAGCGAGCCTCGTCGGCGGTCACGCCCTCGTCACGAAGCACCGGCGTCACGCCGGAGTCGCGGAGCGTCAGAACGTCGCTTGGAGAGCCAGGCGCTCGGACGGTGGTCACGAAGCTCGTGCCCGTGGTCGTCGACCAGCGCGTCGAGGATCCGCAGCGACAAATCGTCAGATGCGCCCAGCCGTGCGCCGGATGGGGCTCGGTCGGCTTCGTACCGGCACGTGACGGTGATGGCGTCACCCTCGCACTCGTAGTTCAGGTGGAGACGCCCGTCGTCGTCGCCAGAGCCCACAACAGAGAGGCACAGCTCCTCGACCGCGAGGCGCAGATCCTCGATGTCCTCGACGCCGAAGCCGACGCGGCTCGCCAGGGTTGCCGCAGCGAGGCGTGCCAGCACCACGAGGTCTGCTCGGACAGGGATCGACAGGTCGACCGAGGTGGTCCCCGCCACGCTCTTCATCCTTCTCACTTGACACTCCTCGCCGCTTCCCCGACGCTGTCGAAGATCGGAAAGACTCCGGTCAGGCCGGTGATCTCGAACACCTTCAGGATGCGCGGCTCGCCGATCACGAGGGGGAGGTCGCCTCCGGACTCGCGGCAGCGCTTGAGCGCGCCCACCAGCACGCCGAGTGCGGTGGAGTCGAGGAACGTCACTCCGAGCAGGTCCACCACCAAGGTGGGCTTGCCGGACGAGGAGAGTGACTGGAGCCGGTCGCGCAACGGCGGCGCCGTTGCTACGTCGATCTCTCCGGACACCGTGACCACCGGGATCCCGTCGATCTCCGTGGTCTCGATCGAGAAGTTCTGGTCCATTCGGTCACGGTTCCTTTCCTCGAGCCGCCTCCCCCTCGGCCGCCGCCCCCTCGGCCGCCTCCCCCTCGGCCGCCTCCCCCTCGGCCGCCTCCCCCTCGGCCGCCTCGAGCCGGTCACGCCGGGGCACCCCTCTCGGACCTGCCCGCGGCAGTGGTGGGATCGCGGCGACGGTGCAACCTCGATTGCCCACCTTCGAGGCATACCCCGACCAGCCGAGCCCTACACGCTCATGCGCGGAGGTTACGCCGGGACGGGACCCGGCGTAACCTCGGTCCGGGCCACCCCGTTCATCTTCGATCGTCACTCCGACGGCCGCCGCTGCCTGTCGCTCTTCGTCCGGGGCGTCACGGATCGTCTCCTCGAGTGCCGCCGTCGAGGAGAACCGAGACCGACGGAGGCGCGCCGTCCACGAAGACGAGCCCTCCGGGGTCGATCACGCCGGCGTCGAGGAGGTCGCGCCGGGCTGCCCGGAGATGGTCGAGCCGCTCCGCACGGTCGACGACCGTCACCCTGGCCACCCGGGCCCGCATCGAGCGTTTGCTCACGGTCTTCTCCTTGCGGACCGCGGCGAGCACCTCGGAGGTCGTGTCGAGCACCGGTGCCTCGCCCCATCGCACGCCCGTGCCGAGCTCGTCGCCACCGACCAGCGCGGCGAGCTCGGTACCGGTCGGCCAGTTGGCGCGGTGGATCGAGCCGTCATTCCACCAGCTCCAGACCTCCTCTGCGACGTAGGGCAGGAACGGCGCGAACAGGCGCAGCTGGACGGAGAGGGCGAGGGAGAGCGTCGCCCGCGCCGATCCTGCGGCGGGATCGCCGGGATCGCCGTCGGAACGGATCTTCACGAGCTCGATGTAGTCGTCGCAGAAGGACCAGAAGAAGGCCTCCGTCACCTCGAGCGCCTTCGTGTGCTCGTAGCCGTCGAGCGCGGAGGTCGCCTCTTCGACGACGCCGCCGAGCCGCCGCAGGAGGTCCCGGTCGATCGGCTCGATCGGCTCTCCGTCCGGCCAGGCGGCCTTCCCCCCGGCCTGTGTGCCAGGCGCGTCCGCTCGGCCCAGGACGAACTTCGACGCGTTCAGGATCTTGATGGCGAGCCGGCGCCCGACCCTCATCTGGCCCTCGTCGAGGGCGGTGTCCGTGCCGAGCCTTCCGCTGGCCGCCCAGTAGCGGACCGCGTCCGCGCCGTGGCGTTCGAGGTACGGCAGCGGCGTGGTCGCGTTGCCCTTGGACTTCGACATCTTCTTCCGGTCGGGGTCGACCACGAAGCCCGAGATCGCCGCGTCCGACCATGGCAGCTTGCCGACCTCGAGCTCGGAGCGGACGACGGTGGAGAAGAGCCAGGTCCGGATGATGTCGTGGGCCTGCGGGCGCAGGTCCATGGGGAAGACCCGTTCGAACAGGTCGGGGTCCTCCTCCCAGCCGGCGACGATGAACGGCGTGAGCGAGGACGTCGCCCACGTGTCCATGACGTCGGGGTCGCCGACGAAGCCGCCCGGCTGCCCGCGCTGGTGGGGCTCGTAGCCGTCTGGCGCCTCCGTCGAGGGGTCGACCGGAAGCCGGCCCTCTGTGGGGACGAGACGCTGGTCGTAGCGGACGGCACCGTCGCCGTCGACCGAGTACCAGACCGGGAACGGCACGCCGAAGAAGCGTTGGCGGCTGATGTTCCAGTCGCTGTTCAGCCCTTCGACCCAAGCGCGGTAGCGATGGGCCATGAACGCCGGGTGCCACCTGAGCTCGTCGCCACGCCCGGCCAGCCGCTCCCGGAGCGCCAACGTCCGTACGAACCACTGACGCGACGAGACGATCTCGAGCGGGTGCTCGCCTTTCTCGTAGAACTTGACCGGGTGCACGATCGGGCGCGGGTCGCCGACGAGGTCGCCTGAGCGGGCGAGCAGCTCGACGATGCGCTCCTGCGCCTGGCGGGCCGTCCGGCCCGCCAGCTCACCGTACGCACCGAGCGCAGCGTCGAGGTCGTCCGACTCCCACCCCGGGGCTCCCCAGGCGACGGGCTCGAAACGGCCGTCGCGCCCGACGACCGTGCGCGTCGGGAGCCCGAGCTCGCGCCACCACACCACGTCGGTCGTATCGCCGAAGGTGCAGATCATCGCGATCCCCGTTCCTTTCTCGGGGTCGGCGAGCGGGTGGGCCGCGATCGGCACGCGCACACCGAAGAGCGGGGTGCGCGCGCTGCGCCCGAAGAGCGGCCGGTACCTGGCGTCGTCGGGATGCGCGACGAGCGCGACGCAGGCGGGGAGGAGCTCGGGGCGCGTCGTCTCGACCTCGACGTAGGCAAGGTCGGGATGCGGCTGGTCCGCTGAGCTCAGCCCGAAGCGGATCCGGTGGTAGGCGCCCGGGCGCTCTCGGTCCTCGAGCTCCGCCTGGGAGACGGCCGTGCGGAAGTCGACGTCCCAAAGGGTGGGGGCGTCGTGCTGGTACACCTCGTCCCTCGCGAGCATCCTGAGGAAGGCCCTCTGCGACATCCTGCGCGCGCGATCCCCGATCGTGGTGTAGGTCCGAGTCCAGTCCACCGAGAGCCCGAGCGCCCGCCAGAGGTGCTCGAAGACGCGCTCGTCCTCCGCCGTGAGCCTGTGGCAAAGCTCCACGAAGTTCGGGCGGGAGACCGAGACGAGCTCACCGCCCGGCTGCGGCGGTGGCTCGAACCCGGGGTCGTAGGGAAGGTCCGGGTCGCAGCGGACCCCGAAGTAATTCTGCACGCGCCGCTCGGTGGGGAGCCCGTTGTCGTCCCACCCCATCGGGTAGAGCACGACCTTGCCGCGCATGCGCTGGAAGCGCGCGGTCACGTCGGTCTGGGTGTAGGACATCGCGTGCCCGATGTGCAAAGAACCCGACACCGTGGGAGGCGGGGTGTCGATGGCGAAGACGCGGTCGGCGGGGGCGCCGGGGTCGAAGCGGTAGGTCCCCGCGGCCTCCCACGCCTCTCCCCACTTGACCTCGAGCCCGTCGACGCTCGGCTTGTCGGGAACGCGCGCCGGGCGCGTCGCAGCCGCCGCCGGCCGGGTCGTTCCGCCTTCTCTCGGTGCCGACATGACTGCGTTACCGTACCTTCATGTTGCGCCTCCACGACACGGCCACCGGCACGGTCCGCCCGCTCGAGCTGCGGGACCCGGGCCGAGTGTCGATGTACGTCTGCGGCCCCACCGTCTACGAGGTGCCCCATCTCGGTCACGGGCGCTTCACCCTGGTCTTCGACGTCCTCCGTCGCTACCTCACGTTCCGCGGGCTCGAGGTCGTGCACGTCTCGAACGTGACCGACATCGACGACCACATCATCGAGCGCGCCGCGCACGAGGGTCGAACGGAGCCGGAGGTCGCAGCGGAGTACGAGGCGTCGTGGTGGGCGGCGATGGACGCCCTCGAGGTCTTGCGGCCGACGGCCGTCCCGCACGCGACCCGCTACATCCCCGGCATGGTGGAGCTGGTCGGGCAGCTCGTCGCGCGGGACGTCGCCTACGAGACCGACGACGGCGTCTACCTGCAGGTCGACACGGTCGACGGCTACGGGCTGCTGGCGCACCAGCCGCTCGAGTCGTTGCGCGTGGGGGCCAGGGTCGAGGCGTCGGAGCAGAAGCGCTCACCGCTCGACTTCGCCTTGTGGAAGAAGGCCAAGCCCGGCGAGCCCACGTGGCCCTCCCCTTGGGGAGACGGGCGCCCCGGCTGGCACACCGAGTGCGTCGTGATGTCCCTCGATCTTCTCGGCGACGGCTTCGACCTGCACGGGGGCGGCCAAGACCTGATCTTCCCCCACCACGAGAACGAGCGCGCCCAGGCGGTCGCGGCAGGCAGAACGTTCGCACGCCACTGGCTCCACAACGGCTGGGTCATGGTGGGTGGTGAGAAGATGTCGAAGTCCCTCCAGAACTTCACGACCATCGGCGACCTCCTCGCGCACGGCGATCCACGCGCGTACAGGCTGCTCGTGCTGCGATCGCACTACCGGAGGCCCATCGAGGTGACCCCGGAGACCATCGCCACAGCCGGACGGGGGCTCGCGCGGCTCGACGCACTGGCCCGGAGGCTGGCGCTCCCAGACCCGATGTCCGGCGTCGTGGTCCGCGACGAGGCGGTCGCCGCCGCGCGGGGAGGAGCCGACGACGACGCGGTGGCCCGCTTCTGCGACCACATGGACGACGATCTCGACACCCCGGCGGCGACGGCAGACGTCTTCGACCTGGTGAACCGCGCGCACGCGGCGGCCGACGAAGGCGACGCCGAGGCGGCGCGGCGTCTCGGCGGCAGCGTCGCGTTGCTGTGCGGCGCAATGGGGCTCCGCCTCCGCAGCGGGGTCGGCGATCTCGACGAGCCCACGCGGCAACTCGTCGACCGACGGGACGCGGCACGACGCGTGGGGGACTTCGCACGTGCGGACGCGTTGCGCGGCGAGCTCCTCGCAGCCGGATGGACGGTGGAAGACGGCCCCGACGGGACGGTGGTCCGTCGGTGAGGCGGCGCACGACGGCGGTGCACGGCAGGCGGTGCACGGCAGGCGGTGCACGGCAGGCGGCGCACGACGCACCCGTTCGTCGGACGACCACGCGGCGGGACGAACCGGCGGGCCGCCGGACTTGCCAGTAGCCCGATCACGCAACTTGGACTAGCGTCCTTGTGGCAACGGGTTGCCGATACGTCGGCATCGAGGTCTTTGGGCCAGCTCGGCCGAAAGGCCCGGCCCGTGCAGGCAATGAGCAAGCAGGATGAAAGGGGATCGCCACCGTGGCATCGGGGACGGTCAAGTGGTTCAACGCGGAGAAGGGCTACGGGTTCATCTCACAGCCCGATGGGGGCGCCGATGTGTTCGTCCACCACACCGCAATCGTCATGAACGGCTACCGGGTGCTCGAAGAGGGGCAACAGGTGGAGTTCAGCGTGGAGGAGGGACCGAAGGGCCTCATGGCGAAGGACGTCCGCCCCGCCGGCTGAGCCACGTTTCCGCCTGCCCCGGGCGCAACGGGGCATTCGATACTCCCACTGCAGCGGCCTCGGTCGACGCGCGCCGCATAATAGTTACCTTTGAGTAACCTGAGTAGTGACGCTCCGCTGTGATCGGACGGTGCGGCGGAGGTTGCCGAAGGGGTGAGCGCAGATGGCCGAGTTCTCTCTCGAGCTCAACGAGGACCAGCTCCAGGTCCAAAAGTGGGTCCACGACTTCGCCGAGAACGTGATGCGTCCGGCTGCCCACGAGTGGGACGAGCGCGAGGAGACCCCCTGGCCGATCATCGAGGAGGCGGCCAGGATCGGCCTGTACTCCTTCGACTTCGCCGCCAACGCCTTCAGCGACCCGACGGGCCTCACGATGGTCCTCGTGAACGAAGAGATGAGCTGGGGCGACGCCGGGATCGCGCTCGCCATCTTCGGCTCGTCGCTCGCCGTCGCCGCCATCGTCGCCAACGGCACGCCAGAGCAGCAGGCCGAGTGGATCCCGAAGTGCTTCGGGACCGCCGACGATGTCAAGCTCGCGGCGTTCGGGGTGTCGGAGCCTGATGCCGGCTCCGACGTCTCCTCCCTCAAGACCCGCGCCGTCTACGACGAGGCGAAGGACGAGTGGGTGCTGAACGGCACCAAGACCTGGATCACGAACGGCGGCATTGCGAGCACGCACGTGATCGTCGCGTCGGTCGCGCCGGAGCTCGGCGCCCGCGGGCACGCGAGCTTCGTGGTCCCCGAGGGCACGCCCGGCATCAGCCAGGGTCAGAAGTTCCAGAAGATGGGCATCCGCGCCTCGCACACCGCAGAGGTGGTCCTCGACGACTGCCGCGTTCCCGGCCGGTGCCTGCTCGGCGGCAAGGAGAAGCTGGACGAGCGGCTCGCCCGTGCCCGAGAGGGACGGCCGACCTCCACGCAGGCCGCAATGGCGACCTTCGAGGCATCACGTCCGTCGGTGGGTGCGCAGGCCGTGGGCATCGCTCGCGCCGCGTACGAGTACGCGCTCGGCTACGCGAAGGAGCGCAGGCAGTTCAACCGGGCGATCATCGAGCATCAGGCGATCGCCTTCAAGCTCGCGGACATGAAGGTCCGCACCGACGCGGCGCGGCTCTTGTGCTGGCGGGCGGCGTGGATGGCCGCGCGTCACGAGAAGTTCGTGGCGGGCGAGGGGTCCCAGTCGAAGCTCTTCGCCGGGGAGACCGCCGTGTGGGTGACCGAGCAGGCGATCCAGATCCTCGGCGGCTACGGCTACGTGCGCGAGTACCCGGTCGAACGCTGGCACCGCGACGCGAAGATCTACACCATCTTCGAGGGGACGAGCGAGATCCAGAGGCTCGTCATCGCGCGGGCGATCTCGGGGCTGCACATCGAGTAGTTCCCTGGTGCGCGCGGCGGCTCGTGCGCTTCCACGTCTACGCCGCCGAAGCCGACGTCGCAGAGCTCACCGCCTCGCCACCTCCATCTCGCGCTGGGAGCATGAGGTCCTCAACTTCCACACGACCCGCATCTCGACCGGACCTGGCTCGAATCCGGGGGCGTCACCCACGTCTCGTCGCGTAGAGCCGGGTATGATGGTTGGTATGACGTCCAAGGCCAAGATCGCCGTCAGCCTGCCCCCGCCCCTCGTTGATGCTGCCCGGGCTGCCGTGGCGGGGGGCCGGGCTCCCAACGTCTCTGCCTATGTCGCCCATGCGCTCGAAGAGCAGATCAAGCTCGACGACCTCGACTCGCTCCTCGAGGAGCTCCTCGCAGAGAGCGGAGGTCCCCTGACCGACTCCGAGCGCGATCGGATCGACCGCGAGGCGGGATGGCGGTAGGGATCACCCTCGACGCCGGAGCGCTCATCGCCTTCGAGCACGGCCAGCGCCGGGCGGTCGCGCTCGTTGCTCGCGCCCGCGAACGCGGCGAGCGGCTGTGCGTTCCCGCCGGCGTCGTCGGCCAGGTGTGGCGAGATGGGCGGCGCCAAGCCAACCTTTCCCGGCTCCTCGGATCGGACTCCTGTGACATCGTCGTCTTGGATGACCATGGAGCTCGTGCTGCAGGGCAGCTCCTGGGCGTCGCAGATGGCAACGACGTGATCGACGCCACGGTGGTCCTCTGCGCCCGATCCCGCGGACATCGGATCGCGACGAGCGACCCTGGCGACATGCACAGTCTCGACCCACGCGCCGAGCTGGTGATCATGTGACGGAAGCTGACGGAACCTCCACCGCCAAGATCACGGGACGATCGAACTGTCGCGCCGCGAGCCGGCGATATGGGCGCTGCGGTGCTGTCTTGGGCGTCGGCGGTATGTGGCGGGTTCGCAGGTTGTCGGGACGGAAGTGATATCATATGATATCTCCCGAGCGAGGAGGACGCTGTGGCCGACATCTTGATCCGTGACGTTCCAGACGATGTTCTCGCCGCAATCGACGCGAGGGCTCGGCGGGTCGGTCTCTCGCGGACGGAGTACATCCGGCGCACCCTGGCGCGTGAACGTGACGACAGG
>JAJYGM010000633.1 GCA_021785095.1 Actinomycetes bacterium | reverse complement strand
GGCCCCCTCGACAGCCGAGCCGACGCTCCGGCGGCGAAGTGCCGTCCTCTGCAACGGAGGTGCGTCAAAGATGGCGTTGGTCCGAGCGCGCGCGCGCGTTGAAGTCGCGGATGAGGTCGTCCCACCTGTCGAGCAACGGCCGAATGCCGCGCCAGAACGAGAGCTCGCGGCGCTCCGAGAACTCCTCGACCGTCACGCCCTGTTGCTCGACCCACGTGAAATAGCCCAGGTTGAAGATGCGCTCGCGCTCGACCAGGTCGAGCTCGCGCAGGTGATCGCTCCCGGCGCCGAGCAGGTGCTCGCCGAAGAGCAGGGCTGCGTCGTGCTCGTAGAAGCCGTCCTGGTAATGGCGAGCGAGGTACGCGTCACGCTCGCTGGTGTACATCTCCGCCCCGTCGGTTGCCACCGTCGCGATGACGTCGTTCGGTCCGAGCCGTGCGTGCTTGGCCAGCTTGATCGAAGCCAAGACGTTGCAGATGCTGGAAAGTCCGAGTGAACCGAGCGCGCCCAGGACGTGCTCGGGAACTTGATGCCTGGTCGCCAGGTACGCGCGCCCGACGGCGGTGTTGAAGACCACGTTGAGCGCGTCGGTCGCACGATCCGAGACGGCCGTCACGTAGTCGGCGTTCATCACGTTGTGAATGAGCGGGATGTGCTTGTCGCCGATGCCCTGGATGTTGTGCGCACCGAAGCCGTTGTAGAGCATGGTCGGGCATTCGAGCGCCTCGACGGCGGCGATCTCGGAGCCGAAGCGCTCCTTCAGGTAGTCGCCGGCGGCGATGGTCCCAGCCGAGCCCGTCGCCGACACGAAGGCGCGCAGTGCGAGGTCCGTGCCCGTGCTTGCAAGCATCGCGTCGAAGATCGTCTCGATCGCTCGTCCAGTCACGAGATAGTGCACGAGGTGGTTGCCGAACTCGGAGAACTGGTTGAAGATGACGTTGGCAGGGTCGGCGGCGAGGCGGTTGCACTCGTCGTAGATCTCCTTCACATTGGACTCGGTGCCCGGGGTCCTCCTGATGTCGGTCGGGTCCTGCACCCAGGAGTCGAGCCAGTCGAAACGCTCCTGGCTCATCCCTTGGGGCAGGACGGCGACGCCACGACAGCCCATGAGGCGCGAGATGGCGACGCCGCCACGACAGTAATTGCCGGTGGACGGCCAGATGGCGCGGTGGTGCGTCGGGTCGAACTGCCCGGTGATGACTCGGGGCGCAAGGCAGCCGTAGCTTGCGAGGACCTTGTGCGCGCCGATCATCGGGAACCGGTTGGCGAGCGCGACGACGATCCGGGCCTCGACGCCGGTCACCTCCGGACCGAGCACGAGGTGCTCGGGGACTTCGGCGTAACCGGTGCGTGACGTGTCGTTGTGCCAGTGGACCCGGAACAGGTTGAGCGGGTGAGCTTCGTCAGGGCCGACGCCGGCAAGTTCGGCCCGCACAGGAGAAGGGATCGTCTCGGGACGTGCAAGCTCTCGAAAGGTGGGCAGCACCACGCCCCGGTCGCGGAAGCGGGCGATCGTGCGCTCGAGCACCGCCGGGTCGACGACCTCGTCTTCGAGGCCAAGGCGCTTCATTCTCGCTCCAAGTGGAACATGTCGATCGGCTCTCCGTTCCATGTCACGCTGGACACCAGGCACCGTCTTTGGTCAGGTACGGCGTGACGATGCTGCACCGCTGCACCGTCCCGGCCTGGAGGGTACCCGCCGCAGGCGTCGAGGAGCTCTCGAACGCACGTCGGCAGTGGGTCCGTCGGCGACATCACTCGGAGAGCGAGGTCCCACACAGGCAGAGCTCATGGCGTCACGTGGCTGTTCCGGGCTGCAGCAGTAGCGAGTCGAGCGCGCCTCAGGCCGTCGAGGCAGGACAAGGTTCTTTGCCGCATGCCGGCCAGGGCCGCGACGGGACCTCCGGAACCGACCGCCGGCATCGACCGCCGGCATCGACCGCCGGCACCGACCGCCGGCATCGCCGGCCTCGGACGCGCGACGACGCGACGCTCCGCACGTGCCGTCAGATCAGGGGAGACTGACGTAGCCGTGGCGGGCCTTCCACAGGAAGTACTTCTCGAAGGCGACCTTCATCGCGTGGGCCTGGGGCCCGGGGATCAGCACCCCGTGCTTGCGGGGCGGGAGCATCTTGTCGGCGAGGATGATCACCCCGTTGTTGCCGGCGTCCATCACGCACACCGCCGGCATGTCGCCGAACTCCTCGTGGGCCCGCGGCTGCTCGCCGCGGATCTGGGCTGCGATGTTCTTCGCCGCGACATGCGCCATCCGCTCGGTCGGAAAGCCCGTCTTCGGGATGCCGAGCGGCGTCGAGGTCTGCCAGGGCACCGGGACGGCCGCGGCGATGCCCACCGCGTAGACGTCGTCGTATGCCGCGGTCTGGTAGGTGTCGCGCACCTTCACGTAGCCTTTGGCATCCGCGATCTCCGTGGCGGCGCGCACCACCTCCTGGCCGAGGAACGGCGGCACGAACATGGCGTAGGAGAACGTGATCGCCTGGTCGTCCGCCAGCACGACCCGACCGTCCTCGACGCGCGCAACGCCGACGTCCATGTGGGCGGTGATCCCCTCCTTCTTCAAGAACATGCCGAGCAGGCCCTCGCCGTGGGGCAGCCCCCCGATGCCGAAGTGCCCGAGGAACGGCTCGGGTGAGACGAAGCTCAGCTTCACCCGCTTCTTCAGGCCTGCCTTGCGCAGCTGGTGGGACATATTGAAGAGGTACTCGTAGGCGGCGCCGAAGCAGCCCGCCCCCTGGGTCGCACCGACGACGATGTCGCCTGGGGCCTTGAGGAAGCGCTGCCAGCCCTCGCCGGCCCGGATCGCGTCCTCGAGCGTCGTGATCCCGTAGGCGTTCCCGCCCGGCCCGAGTCCCGGCACGACGGCGTAGTCGTTGCGGTAGCCGGTGGCGATGACGAGGTAGTCGTAGCCGTAGGTGCCGGCGCTCGTCGTGACCTTCTTGTCTGCG
>JAJYGM010000056.1 GCA_021785095.1 Actinomycetes bacterium | reverse complement strand
CGCCCGCGTAGAGGATCTTGCCCTGGCGTACGAGGTCGTCGAAGGCGCGCAGGGTCTCTTCGAGCGGCGTCTCGCCGTCGTAGCGATGTGCCTGGTACACGTCGACGTAGTCGGTCCCCAGGCGCCTCAGGGAGCCGTCGATCGACTCGAAGATGTGCTTGCGGGCCAGGCCGCGATCGTTCGGCCCGGGCCCGGTCGGCCAGTAGACCTTGGTGAGGATCTCGAGGGACTCGCGCCGCTGGCCTCGGAGCGCATGGCCGAGCACCTCTTCGGCTCTGCCCTGCGCGTACACGTCGGCCGTGTCGAAGGTGGTGATCCCGAGATCGAGGGCCCTGTGCACGCAGGCCAGCGCGGTCTCCTCTTCGACTTGGCCGCCGTGGGTGATCCAGTTGCCGTACGCCAGCGCCGAGACAACGAGGCCGCTCCGACCGAGGTGGTGGTATTCCATGCGCGCGAGCGTAACTGGGCGATGACGCGCTCGAAGTACCCACCGCCCCCACGTAGGCTCGGCTCGATGGCGGGTCCGAGCAGGCCGCCGAGCCCAGCGGATGCACGCGCTGGCGGGGTCGACGCCGGAGGGCCCCGGGACGCTGCGCACGGTGCTGGCTCGCATCGAGACGGCAAAGGCGGGGTGCTCGAGGTGTCGCCCTCGCTACGGATCCCGCTCGAGGAGATCAGCTGGAGAGCGACGACGCCTGGAGGTCCGGGCGGCCAACACGCGAACCGGACGGCGAGCAGGGTCGAGGTCCGTTTCGACGTCGAGCGCTCGCCGACGCTGGGCCCTCGCCAGCGAGCGCGGCTCCTCCGTCTCTTCGGCCCCGTGGTGACCGCGTCGTCGTCGGACGAGCGCTCCCAGGCGCGCAACCGCCAGCTGGCGCTCCGGCGCCTGGCGGAACGCCTCGCGGCAGGCCTGCGCGTGCCGCGTGAGCGACGCCCGACGGCGCCGACCGGCGCAGCGAGGGAGCGCCGGCTCGAAGGAAAGAGACGCAGGGGCACGACGAAGGAGCGCCGCCGCGCGCCGCGTTCCGACGACGAGTGAGCGCGCGGCATGGCGCGCACGGCTGACTCAAGGATCGAGGACCGCATGCGCGGCGGCGAGCGCGGCGCGGACGATCTCCTCGGAGCGCGAGGTCATGTCCTCTCTGACGCCGACGATCGGGGTGATCGCCGCGTACCCGGCGGCGATCAGCGAGGCGTCGTCCTCGGGGTCCTCCGATTCGTCGAGCCGGCCGAGGGTGGGGACGGCGGAGCCGAGCGTCAGCCGGATCTCACCTTCGTCGTCCCATTGCGCGCCTGGGCGTCCAGGCGCGCCGTACCCGTGGCCGATCGTCGCCTCCTTGACGATCCCCGCGGTGCTTATGCGGGCGCGGCGCACGCCGCGCACCTCGTCGATCGGCAGCGAAGGGACGTTCAGGTTCAGCACCGTCCGGGGCGGTGCCTCGCAGAGGGTCGGGAGCAGCGCGACCGCAAGATCCGACGCGGTCGACCACTGCTCCGGAGGGAAGCCCGCGCGCAGCGACACCGCGAGGCCGCGCAGGCCGAGCTGGGCACCTGCGAGCGTCGCACCGACCGTTCCGGAGTAGAGGACCGACCGCCCCACATTGGCGCCGAGGTTGATCCCCGAGACGACGATGTCGGGTGGCGGCCCGAACCCTCCGAGGCCGCCGATGAGCACCGCCAGCGCCGGTGACGCGTCCACGCCATAGGTCGGGACGTCCCCGGCCCCGTCGAAGCGGAAGCGGCGGTAGGAGACCGCCTCTCGCTCGTAGACCGTGCCGACCGCAGCAGACGCCCCGCTGTGATTGGCGAGCGGCGCCACGACGACGACCTCGTGCTCGCGGTGCTTCTCCGCCCATCGTGCCAGCGCCCGCGTGAGCGCGGCCAGACCGGGAGCGTGGACGCCGTCGTCGTTGGTGACTAGCACTCGCACGTGCAAGTACGATACCCGCCGACCTGCACGACCCGGGGAGGACGTCGCATGCCACAGAGCGATTCGGCGGCTTCGCCGACGGGGGAGCAGTGGGTCATCGCGCATGGCCATCAAGAAGCGGTGGTCACCGAGGTGGGTGCGACGTTGCGGAGCTACACGCTCGGGGGGAGTGCCGTCTTGGACGGGTTCGGGCCCGACGATTGGAGCCATGCGGGTCGTGGGCAGGTGCTCGCCCCCTGGCCCAACCGGTTGGGCGACGGGAAGTACGAGTGGCGGGGTGAACGCGTGCAGGCGGCCCTCGACGAGCCCCAGCTCGCCAACGCGATCCACGGCTTCGTGCGCTGGCTGCCATGGCGGCTCGAAGCCAGCGCGCAGAACGTCGTCTCGTTGCGTTGCACGATCAGGCCGACGCCGGGCTACCCCTGGTCGGTGGAGCTGCGCTGCGAGTACCGCCTGCGGCGCGACGGCCTGGTGGTCACGACCGAGGCCACCGGTGCGGGTGTGGCGGCGGCACCTTTCGGCATCGGGTTCCATCCGTACCTGAGCGCGGGCACCGAGCTGATCGACACCGCCACGCTCGTCGTGCCGGCCGCCCGGCGACTCGTGCTCGACCCGCGCGGCCTGCCGACCGGGGAGGTGCAGGAGGTCGCCGGGACCGAGCGCGATTTCAGGGCAGGCCAGGTCGTCGGCGCCGTGCGCCTCGACACAGCGTTCACCGGCCTCGACCGCGGGACCGACGGCATCGCACGTGCGAGCCTCGAGGACCCGCTGACCGGCCGGGGCGTCGAGCTGTGGGCCGACGACAGGTTCCGCTACCTCATGTGCTTCACTGCCGACACCGTCGAGCCGGAGCGCAAGCGGCGGTCCATCGCGATCGAGCCGATGACCTGCCCGCCCGACGCCTTCCGCTCGGGCAAGGACCTGGTCGTGCTCGAGCCGGGAGAGACGTGGGAGGCGAGCTGGGGGCTGCACCCGCATTGAGCCCGAAGCGGGCCCCGATCCGGTGGCGGCCCCCCCGCCGCCGGCACTCGGAGCTT
>JAJYGM010000600.1 GCA_021785095.1 Actinomycetes bacterium | reverse complement strand
GTGACGTGGCGGTCGTCGGACTGGCCGAGTTGTGGTCACCCGGCAGCCCTGTCCGCGTGTTGTTCACGCCTGCACGGGACGCCAGGGAGTAGCAGCCGCCCCTAGACTGCGGCCGTGTCCACGTACCCGATACGGCAGTTCGGCGACCCCGTGCTGCGCCAGCGCGCGGCCGAGGTGGAGAGCGTGGACGGTCCTCTCGTCCGTCTCGTGGAGGACATGATCGAGACGATGTACGACGCGCCGGGAGTCGGCCTCGCCGCCCCGCAAGTCGGTGTCGAGCGCCGGCTGTTCGTGTACGACATCGGCGACGGCGCAGGCGCGAAGGCCATCGTGAACCCGGTGATCACCGAGTCCCGCGGGGAGTGGGAGTTCGAGGAGGGTTGCCTCTCGGTCCCCGGTCTGCACTGGACGATCGTTCGGCCGAAGGAGATCCATCTCACCGGCTACGACCTCGACGGCAACGAGGTCTCCATCGAGGCCGACGAGTACGAGGCCCGAGTCCTCGAGCACGAGCTGGACCACCTGGACGGGATCCTCCTGCTCGAGCGGCTCGACAAGGACACGCGCAAGCAGGCGATGCGTACGCTCCGCGCCCGCTCGTTCGCCGGCGCACAGCCTGCGCATCCGGACGGCCCCGCTCTCTGAGCAGCCCAGGTGGCGCGCCTCGCCTACCTCGGCAGTCCCGCGGTCGCGGCCGCGACGTTGCGAGCACTTCACGGCGCGGGGCACGAGATCGTGATGGTCGTCACCGCACCTGACAAGCGGCGCGGCCGCGGAGGAATGCTCCTCCCGACGGCCGTGAAGGCCGCCGCGCTCGAGCTCGCCCTCCCGGTGACGGAGCGTCCGGCAGACCTCCGCGGTGCCGGGGCGGAGCTCGGCGTTGTCGTGGCCTATGGCCGCATCATCAAACCGGACGTCCTCTCGGCTCTGCCGCTCGTCAACCTGCACTTCTCGCTGTTGCCGCGCTGGCGCGGCGCCGCCCCGGTCGAGCGTGCCATCTTGGCCGGTGACGAGCGGACCGGCGTCTGTCTCATGAAGGTCGAGGAAGGTCTCGACACGGGCGGCATCTACGCGAGCGCCGAGACGGCTGTCCGACCGGGCGAAACGGCCGCTCAGCTCCGGAACCGCCTCGCGGAGGCCGGCACGGCGCTGCTGCTCGACCGGTTGGCCGGAGGTCTTGCGACGCTCGGTGAGGCGGTGCCGCAGGAGGGTGAGGTCACCTACGCCGACAAGATCACGATCGACGAGTTGCGCCTCGACTTGACTCGCCCCGCTTCGGCATTGCAACGGGTCGTCCGTGTCGGCCGGGCGTGGACGACTCTCCGGGGTGGGCGTCGCCTCATCGTGCATGCCGCCGAGGTGGATGGCGCGTCGAGTGACGGCCGGCTCCCGGGGACGGTCGCGCATGGTCGCGTGGCGACAGGGGAGGGGTGGTTGGTCCCGATCGAAGTGCAGGAGGAGGGCCGCCGGCGCCAGGCCTTCGAGGAGTGGATCCGAGGAGCTCGAGTGCCGGAGGGCGGTACGTTGTCATGATGGCGAGCGCAGATCAGCTGGTGCCGCATCCGCCGGCCCTGCCGCGCCTAGCCCCTGGCGAGGTTCGCGTCGCTCCGTCGATCCTTGCCGCCGACTTCGGCGACCTCGCGGCGGAGATCGCACGAATCGCTCCCGCCACGGATTGGCTGCACATCGACGTCATGGACGGCCACTTCGTGCCGAACATCTCCCTCGGGGTCCCCGTCGTGGCTTCGATCCGGCGCCACTCGTCGCTCTGGCTCGACTGCCATCTCATGATCTCGGACCCGCTCGAGTATCTCGAGGCCTTCGCAGAAGCCGGGGCCGACGGCTGCTCGGTCCACCTCGAGGTCGGCTCCACCCTGGAGTGTTGTGCCGTGATGCGCCGGCTCGGCCTCGGCGTCGGCCTCGTGGTCAATCCCGAGACCCCTATCGAGAACGCGTGGCCGTACCTCGAGCTCATCGACTATCTCGTCGTCATGTCCGTGCACCCCGGCTTCGGGGGGCAGCAATTCATCTGGGACGCCGTCGCCAAGGTCGAGGCGGCGCGCCGCCGGATCGACGGCCATGGTCTGGACATCACGGTGCAGGTCGACGGGGGTGTCGACGAGAAGACTGGCCGAGCGGTGACCCGCGCCGGAGCCCGTTGCCTCGTCGCGGGGACTTCGGTGTTCCACGCGGAGGATCCGCTCGTCGCCGCCACCGAGATCGACGTCGCCGCGAGGGACGCGCTGGCGGAGGCAGCCGCCGAGGTGCGCGATGACGAGGCGGTGTCGGAGGATCAGGCAGACGGAGCCGCACGTGGCTGACCTCTTGGCGAAAGTGCTGACGGTCTCGGACGGAGTGGCGGCGGGGACGCGTGAAGATCGCAGCGGCGCCGCCCTCGAAGCGATGCTTGCCGAGCGCGGCTACCAGATAGTCGAGCGGCGCGTGATCCCCGATGGCGCCCACGAGGTGGCAGCCGCGCTCGAGGTCATGACGTTCGGGTACGCGGGGCTCGTGGTGACGACTGGCGGCACGGGCTTCGGCCCGCGGGACGAGACGCCCGAGGGATCTCGCCTGGTGATCGAGCGCGACGCACCGGGACTCGCCGAGGCGATGCGCCTCGTGAGCCCGCTCGGGCGGCTGTCGCGCGCAGTCGCCGGTGCGCGAGGGCAGGCTCTGATCTGCAACGTGCCGGGCTCGTCGAAGGGTGCCGTCGAGTGCCTCGACGCCGTCCTCGACGTCGTCCCGCACGCTCTCGAGCTCCTGCGTGGGGAGCAGCCGCACTGACCTCACCACCACCTACGGAAGAGGCCTATATGGCCGAGGCGCTCGAGGTCTCGCGACAGGCGCGCCGACACGCCTCGCCGAACCCATGGGTCGGCTGCGTGGTCGTCGACACATCGGGACAGATCGTCGGCCGGGGAGCGACCGAACCCCCGGGCGGCCGCCATGCCGAGATCGTGGCGCTCAGATCGGA
>JAJYGM010000663.1 GCA_021785095.1 Actinomycetes bacterium | reverse complement strand
CGCCAACCACGCGCGGGCCCCGGCGAGCACCGCCTCGATCGCGCCGAACCCCGGCGTGCCGTCCGAGCCGGCCGTTGCGACGAGCGCGCCGTAGGGCTCGCGCCGGACCTCCGGATCGAGCGAGCCCCACTCGTCCTCGCTCACGTAGGGCGGGTTCGAGACGACGAGGTGCAATTGCCCACGCCACCGGGGTGCCAACGCGTCGAACCAGCTCCCGGCGGCGAGCTCCACCTGGGCGGCGACGTGGGGGTGGCGGCGCGCCACGCGCCGGAGGTTCTCCTGCGCGAGCGACAGCGCGGCGGGGTCGACGTCGGTCGCGACCACCCGGAGCGCCGGGCGGGCGGCACCCAGCTCCACGGCGACCGCCAGGGCGATGGCGCCGCTGCCCGTGCCGAGGTCGGCGACGCGGAGCGCGGCCACCGCCGACCCCGCGGCATCCTCCTGGCGGCGCACCTCGGCCAGGGCTACTTCGACGACCTGCTCGGTCTCCGGACGCGGGATGAGGGCCCGGGCGTCGACGGAGAGGTCCAGGCTCCGGAACGCCCAGGCACCCAGCACGTACTGGAGCGGCTCGCCGTCCAGGCGCCTCGTCGCCATCTCGTGCAGCCCGCGGGCCACCGCCTCGTCGACGCCGGCACCGGCGCCGAGGACCTCCTCGACCATCCATCGCGCCTCGTTCGCCGACCCGAGCCGGGCCGCGAGGTCCGCCTGGAGCGACGCCCGCGACGTCACGCGGCATCGCCCGCGAGCTGGCGCGCTCGCTTGTCGGCCGTGAGCGCGTCGACCAGATCGTCCAGGTCCCCCTGGAGGACCTGGTCGAGCTTGTAGATGGTCAGGTTCAGGCGATGGTCGGTGACGCGGTTCTCACGGAAGTTGTAGGTGCGGATCTTCTCGGCGCGACCGCCGCCGCCCACCTGGCTCCTGCGCTGCGCGGCGAGCTCGTGCGAGCGCCGGTCCTGCTCGGCCTTCAAGAGGCGGGCCCGCAGCACGGTCATCGCCTTCGCGCGGTTCTGGATCTGGCTCTTCTCGTCCTGCATCGACACGACGATCCCGGTCGGCAGATGGGTGACCCGCACGGCCGAGTCGGTGGTGTTCACCGACTGGCCGCCGGGGCCCGTCGAGCGGTAGACGTCGATCTTGAGGTCGCCCGGGTCGATCTGCACGTCCACCTCGTCGGCCTCCGGGAGGACGGTGACGGTCGCGGACGAGGTGTGGACGCGGCCTTTGGACTCGGTGACCGGCACCCGCTGGACGCGATGCGGTCCCGCTTCGTGCTCGAGGCGCGCCCACGCGTCAGCGCCTTTGACCACGAACACCACCTCGTTCAGCCCGTCCCGCTCCGACGGGCTCTCCGAGAGCACCTCGACCTGCCAGCCGCGGCGCGCCGCGTAGCGCGTGTACATCTCGTAGAGGTCACGGGCGAACAGGTTGGCCTCCTCGCCGCCCTCGGCGCCGCGGATCTCGACGATGACGTTGCGGCCGTCGTTGGGGTCCTTCGGCAGGAGGAGGACGCTCAGCTGCGCGCCGAGGGACGCGATCTGTGCCTCTGCGGCCTCCACCTCTTCGAGCGCGGCCTCCCGGTCTTCGCCCGTGGACTCCTCGAGCAGCTGGCGCGCGGCGGCGAGGTCCGCCCGCGCGCCGCGGAGCGCGCGCCACGCTGCCACCACCTCCACGAGCCCCTTGTGGCGCCGTGACAGGTCACGAAGCCGCGCCGGGTCTCCCGCGGCGGACGGATCGGCGAGCCGCGCCTCGACCTCGCTCAGCTCCTCGGTGAGCGCGTCGAGCCGCGAGTCGAGGGCCGGGGCGTGCGGCTCAGCAGGCACGGGACCGCGGCTCGGCCCGGTGCCGAGGCTGGCTCAGCTCTTCGCCGGCGCGCGCTTGACGCCGCGGCGGCCGTAGCGGCGCTGGAACCGCTCGACGCGACCTCCGGAGTCCACGAGCTTCTGCTTGCCGGTGAAGAACGGGTGGCACTCGTTGCAAAGCTCGACGTGCAGGTCTGGCTTGGTCGCGCGGGTGGTGAACGCGTTCCCGCACGAGCAGTGGACCGTGGCCTGTACGTAGGTGGGGTGGATGTCTGCCTTCATGGTGGCTCGCCTTCTCTGTCTGCGAATCTGTCTGCTGGTCTCGGCGACCGGGTCAGCCGCCTGGGGTCGGGCCCTTGGCGATCTCTGCGAGGAACTCGTCGTTGCTCTTGGTCGTGCGCAGCTTGTCCATCAGCAGCTCGAGCCCGGCGGCGGCGTTCCCTTCGCTCGCCAGCGCGTTCAGCACCCGCCGGAGCTTCCACACCTGCTGCAACTGGCCGCGGTCGAAGAGGAGCTCCTCGTGGCGGGTCGAGCTCGCGTTCACGTCGATCGAAGGGTAGAGCCGCCGTTCGGCGAGCCGGCGGTCCAGGCGCAGCTCCATGTTGCCGGTCCCCTTGAACTCCTCGAAGATGACCTCGTCCATCTTCGACCCGGTCTCGACGAGCGCGGTGGCGAGGATCGTGAGCGATCCGCCCTCTTCGATGTTGCGCGCGGCGCCGAAGAACTTCTTCGGCGGGTAGAGCGCCCCGGAGTCCACGCCGCCCGACATGATCCGGCCGGTCGCCGGCTGCGCGAGGTTGTACGCACGGGCGAGACGGGTGATGCCGTCGAGGATGATGACGACGTCGCGGCCCAGCTCGACGAGCCGCTTCGCTCGCTCGATCGCGAGCTCCGCAACGGCGGTGTGCTCGTCGGAGGGTCGGTCGAACGTGGACGCCACGACCTCGCCCTTCACCGACCGCCGCATGTCGGTCACCTCTTCGGGACGCTCGTCCACGAGCAGCACCATGAGGTGCACCTCGGGGTTGTTCGCCTCGATGGAGTGCGCAATCTGCTTCATGACGGTCGTCTTGCCGGCCTTCGGGGGCGACACGATGAGCCCGCGCTGGCCCTTCCCGATCGGAGAGAGGAGGTCGACGATCCTCGCCGTCACGTTGTCCTTCGCCCCGGGCAG
>JAJYGM010000582.1 GCA_021785095.1 Actinomycetes bacterium | reverse complement strand
GGCGAGCATGCGCTGGAGGGCCACCCGCGCCCACGCCGCGGTCGCCTCGTCGACGGTGACGCGGTTGCGGACCTCGCCCTCCGCCAGTCCTTCGAGCACCCAGGCGAGGTGCATCGGGTCGATGCGGGACATCGTCGAGCAGGGGCAGACGAGCGGGTCGAGGCAGACGACGGTCTTGTCGGGATGCTCGTCGGCGAGCCGCTTGACCAAGTGGATCTCCGTGGCGATGCCGAGCACGGACCCAGAGGGCGCGTCGCCGACTGCGTGGATGAGATGGTCCGTCGACCCGACGTCGTCGGCGAGCTCGGCCACGTCGTGCGCGCACTCGGGATGGACGAGGACGATCCCCTCTGGGTGCTCGGCCCGGAACGCAGCGACGTGCTCGGGGCGGAACCGCTGGTGCACCGAGCAGTGCCCCTTCCAGAGGAGGAGGCGGGCCGATTTCACCTCGGCCTCGGACAGCCCACCGAGCTCCTTGCGGGGGTCCCACACCGCCATCTCGTCCGTGCCGTAGCCGAGCTCGAAGCCGGTGTTGCGTCCCAGGTGCTGATCGGGGACGAAGAGGACCTTGTCGGCACGGGCCGGGCCGCCGCCTCCGTCCTCGAGCGCCCAGCGGAGGACGGCGCGCGCGTTGGAAGAGGTGCACACGGCACCACCGTGACGACCGACGAAGGCCTTCAGCACGGCGGCCGAGTTCATGTAGGTGATCGGGAGCACGCGCTCGGCGTCCGTCACCCGGGCGAGCCCCTCCCACGCCTCTTCGACCTCGTCGATGTCGGCCATGTCGGCCATTGAGCATCCCGCGTTCAGGTCCGGGAGGAGCACCTGCTGGTGGGGCGCCGTCAGGATGTCGGCCGACTCGGCCATGAAGTGGACCCCGCAGAAGACGACGAACTCGGCGTCGCGGCGGGCCGCTGCGATCCTGGACAGTCCGAAGGAGTCGCCCCGGGCGTCGGCCCACACCAT
Source organism: Actinomycetes bacterium (assembly GCA_021785095.1). Next base: position 2,023 of record JAJYGM010000582.1, on the reverse strand, counting down.
GACGTCGTCGCGCTGGTAGTGGTGGCCGAGGACGAGGACCCGTTCACCGAGCCTGCGCTTCGCCGCGCCGATCCACTCGGCCAGCTCTTCGGGCGACGCGCCCGTATAGCGGTCTGGAAGGGGACGCTGGAGCCTGATCACGTGTCAACCCCCTCTGGGGAGGCTTCCCATGTGACCGGCGGGGACAGCCTGGTCGCCCATCCGCGGGGTTGGCGGTCTGAGAAGCGGTGTGCCGGGATGCCAGGCCCGGTGGGACGAGTCTAGGCGCGCCGGTGGCCCTGCGGCCGCGCGGCGCGGGCGCGGCGCCGCGGAGAGCCCACGGCAGAATGGACGGGTGCGGCACCGTCCGGCCACCGGCGACATCCCCGACGCGCCGGGCTCGTACCAGTTCCTCGACGCGGACGGGCGTGTGCTCTACGTCGGGAAGGCGAAATCGCTCCGCCACCGGCTCTCGAACTACTGGCAGGACCCCGCGAGCCTTCCCCCGCGTACGGCACAGATGGTCGCGCTCGCCGAACGGGTCGAGTGGGTGGTGGTCGCCACCGAAGTAGAGGCGCTCATGCTCGAGCACTCGCTCATCCAGGCGCACCGGCCCCGTTTCAACGTGCGGCTGAAGGACGACAAGAGCTACCCGTGGCTCGCGGTGACGGTCGCCGAGGAATGGCCGAGGCCGATGGTCTACCGGGGCCGCAAGCGCAAGGGCGTCCGCTACTTCGGGCCCTACGGTCACGTGGGCGCGCTCAGGGAGACCCTCGACCTTCTGCTCCGGAGCTTCCCGGTGCGCACGTGCTCGGACACGAAGTTCCGGCGCCACGGGCGTCTCGAGCGGCCCTGCCTCCTGTACGACATCGAGCGGTGCTCGGGCCCGTGCGTGGGCGCAGTCGATCACGCGCAGTACGCGCGATTGCTCGACGACTTGACGAGGTTTCTCTCGGGTGAGACCGCGCCAATCGTCGCCCGGCTGGAGCGGCAGATGAACGAGGCGTCCGCCGCGCTCGAGTACGAGCGCGCGGCGCGGCTGCGGGACCAGCTGGCCGCGGTCCGCAAGGCTGCCGAGACCCAGCAGATGGTCTCCGAGCAGCCGGAGGACTTCGACGTCGTCGGGATCGCCGAGGACGAGCTCGAGGCGGCCGTCCAGGTGTTCCACGTCCGCAAGGGCCGGGTGGTGGGACGCGGGGGGTTCGTGGCCGACAAGGTGGAGGACCTCACGCCTTCCCAGTTCTCAGCGCGGGTGGTGGAGGAGCTGTACGGGACGCCCGGTGCGGAGGTGCCCCGCCGGATCTTCGTTCCCGTCGAGCCCGACGTGCCACAGGTCCTGTGCGACTGGCTCGGCCAGGTCCGGGGAGGGCCCGTCGGGATCGCGGTCCCCAGGCGCGGGGCGAAGCGAGCGCTGCAGGAGACCGTCGTCCGCAACGCGAGCGACGACCTCGCCCGGCACCGCATGCGGAGGGCGTCGGACCACAACAGTCGTTCGCGTGCCCTCCTGGAGCTGCAGGAGGCCCTCGGTCTCGCCGAGGCGCCCCTCAGGATCGAGTGCTACGACATGAGCCACCTCCAGGGGACCGACTACGTGGGCTCGATGGTGGTGTTCGAGGACGCGCTCTCGAAGAAGTCGGACTACCGGCGGTTCACCGTCAAGCACGTGCCGGGCAACGACGACTACGCCGCGATGCGCGAGGTGCTGACCCGGAGGCTCGGAGCGCTCGTCGCGGAGCGGCGACGCGTGGCGGAGGGGGCTGCCTGCGTCCCCGGCGACGGGGAGCCGCTCGAGGGGATCGGTGTGCGTGCGCCGCGCCGGCGCTTCGCCTACGCGCCGCAGCTCCTCCTGCTCGACGGCGGCAAGGGGCAGCTGGGCGTCGGCGTCCGGGTGCTCGAGGAGCTCGGGCTCGCCGGCGAGATCGAGCTCGCCGCACTCGCCAAGCAGTTCGAGGAGGTGTACCGGCCCGGGCGAAGCGAACCGATCCGGATCCCGAGAGGATCCGAGGCGCTCTACCTGCTCCAGCGGCTCCGGGACGAGGCGCAC
>JAJYGM010000681.1 GCA_021785095.1 Actinomycetes bacterium | reverse complement strand
CTGATTGACGGCGTGATGCTCGGCCCAGCGCTGCGCTTGCTTCTGCTCATGCTCGGCGAGTGACTCGACATGCAAGCTCTCGTGTCGGCTGCTGCCAAATGGGATGTAGCTGTTGGTGGACGTGTGGAACGCCCAAATGGTCAACTCCTTCGCGAGCTGCGCGTCACGGCGGGACAGCTCGCGGAGGAGACCCGGCACGGCCGTTGTGCTTCCCCTGCCGATGCGGTAGGGCTCCTGTAGGTCTTCGAGCCTCGTGAAGAGCACGACCAACTTAGCCAGCTCCGCTGCGGAGAGGCCTACCGTGAGTTGTCGAATGCTGTCGAAAAGAGCATGGACTCGTCGCGTCCCGAGCCCCATCACGAGCAGACACAGCTCCTGCTCGCTCGGCCTCTTGCCTACGTCAAGACAGCGCCGAAGCGCTTGCCGCATCAGGTCATCCGTGTCGCTGTTCCTGGAAGCCCGCAGTCGCGCGTAACCACGTAACGCCGTCCGTCCGCCGCCGGTCCGCCGCGGGTCCGAAGCGCTGGCGGGCATCGTGGCCGAGACCCTGCGCCGGGCGGCGCAGCTGGGCTTCGCCCCCGACGAGGTCGCGCAGGCCACGTTCACGGCCGCGACCGAGCGCAAGCGCCCGGGCCCGCTCCTGCGCATCCTGTTCGCGGAGTGCACCAGCGCCGACGCGGCCGTCGATGCGGAGCGGATCACCGAGGCGTTCCCGGAGCGCCTCGAGGTCATCCCGGTCCTGCTCGACGACCTCCCCGACCGCCTCGAGCGCTACCACTACGACCTCGTCGCCACCACGACGTTCCACGCCGACGAGGCGCAGGCGTACGTCGCCGGCCGGGTGCCGGTGGTCGCGATGCTCGTCGGGCCCGGCTACATGTCCCTGGTGCACGAGATCAGCCAGCTGCGCGCGGGCTCCAAGGTGGGCGTCGTGTGCGGGTCGCAGCGGGGCGTCGAGAACATCGCCGAGGTGCTCCAGCTCTCGGGCTCGAGCGACGTGCGCGTGCTGTCCGCGGTCGCCCACACCGAGGCTGAGCTGGACCTCGTGGACCGCGAGGCGGACTTGGTCCTGCTCTCCCGCGAGGCGATGGCGCTCGGCCTCGAGGGGCGCTTCCAGCGTCCGGAGCGCCTGCGCGAGTGGACCTACGAGTTCGACCCCGCGGCCTTCGAGCTGCTGCGCCGCGCGATCGAGCGTGTAGCGGGCGGGGCGTCGAAGGGCCAGGCGTGATCACGAGCCGGCGCTGACGACTGACCCGGCCGCAACGCACCCCTGCCGCGCCGACGCCCGAGGTGCGACACTTCGGCCATGCGTGCGCTGCCCCTCTCGCGGACCGCTCGACGCCGGTTTCGCCTAGACGCCCCAACGAACGGGACCGGGACCGTCGGCCAGGAGACGGCCGCGGGAGCCGCGCGCCGGCGACTGGCAGCCAACCTGCCGGCCGCGCGCCGCGTCGTGGCAGCCCTCAACGCGACGCTGCCGCCCGGGGCACCCTCGGCCCAGGCCGGCGAACTGGCCGCGCTGGAGCTCCTCCACGAGATCTTCCACCTGCTCGTGGAGCGCGCGGCTGAGCTGGACCCGACGGCAGGCATGCCGGCATCCGCCTCTGCCGTGGGCGAAGCCCTGGGCGACGAGGACCTCGCCGAGCTGCTCGACGCCGTGGCCGGCGAGTTCCCCGACGTCGAGGACGCGACCGAGCCGGTCCGCCTCGAGGAGCTGCTGCTCGTCCGGATCGCCAACGAGAACCCCGCCGCGCGTCCGCTCTGGCCGCTGGTCGACGACTCCCCGCTCCCCCGCGGGGAGCGCGACGCCACGATGCTCGCGCTGGAGGCCTACCACGCGGCCCGCCGGCCCATCGGCCCCAACGGCGAGACCCTGGTCGAGCTCCTGCGGGCGCCAGCCCGGGCGCACCCGACCTCGCTCGCCGGCCAGCTGCGCTACGTCCGCGACACCTGGGGCGCGCTGCTGGGCGACAAGCTCCTCGGCCTGCTGGACCGCATGCTGCTCACGCTCGATGTGATCGCCGAGGAGGAGCGCGGCCTGCACCTGCGATTCGGCGGCGGCGGGGCGGGCGATGCCGGGGGCCGGGCCGACGTCGCGGACCTGTCCGGGCTCGACGCAGAGCCGGAGCGCTTCTCGAGCGACTCCGCCTGGATGCCACGGCTCGTGCTCGTCGCCAAGAGCACCCACGTCTGGCTCGACCAGCTCTCGCGGGCATACCAGCGCGAGATCCACACGCTCGACGCCATCCCCGACGAGGAGCTCGACCGGCTCGCCGGGTGGGGCATCACCGGCCTCTGGCTCATCGGCCTGTGGCAGCGCAGCCGGGCCAGCCAGCGGATCAAGGCCTGGCGCGGCAACCCCGACGCGGCGGCCTCGGCCTACTCGCTCGACGATTACCGCATCGCCGACGACCTGGGCGGCGAGCCGGCCTGGGAGGCGCTGCGCCACAAGGCGTGGCAGCGCGGGATCCGCCTCGCGTCCGACATGGTGCCCAACCACATGGGCATCGACTCGCACTGGGTGGGCGAGCACCCGGAGTGGTTCCTCTCGATCCCCGAGCCGCCCTACCCCGCCTACACCTACAGCGGCGAGAACCTGGCCGACTACGGCAACGTCGAGGTCCGCCTCGAGGACCACTACTGGGACAACTCCGACGCGGCGGTCACCTTCGAGTGGCGCAACCGCTGGACCGGCGAGCGGCGGTACATCTACCACGGCAACGACGGCACGAGCTTCCCCTGGAACGACACGGCGCAGCTCGACTTCAGCCAGGCCGTCGTCCGGGAGCAGGTGGTCCAGGCGATCCTCGCAGTCGCGCGCCGGTTCCCGGTGATCCGGTTCGACGCCGCGATGGTCCTCGCCCGCAAGCACGTCCGGCGCCTGTGGTTCCCGGCGCCCGGCGAGGGCGGCGGCGCCATCCCCTCGCGCGCCGAGTTCGGGACGATGACGGCCGAGGAGTTCGACGCCGCGATGCCCGGCGAGTTCTGGCGT
>JAJYGM010000409.1 GCA_021785095.1 Actinomycetes bacterium | reverse complement strand
GCCGAGTCGCTCGGCCTGGACTCGGTGTGGGTGTCCGAGCATCACTTCGTCGACGACTCCTACCTGCCGTCGCTGCTGCCGATGTGCGCTGCGATCGCGGCGCGCACCGAACGGGTGCGGGTGGGGACGGCCCTGCTGCTGGCCCCGCTGCACGAGCCGATCCGTCTTGCGGAGGACGCGGCGGTCGTGGACCTGATCTCTCGGGGCCGGCTCGTGCTCGGCATGGGGCTCGGGTGGCGAGCCGAGGAGTTCGACGCGCTCCGCATCCCGCTCCGCGAGCGGGTGCCGCGGCTGGTCGACACCGTGGAGGTGCTACGGCAGGCGTGGCGTGGCGACCTCGTCCGTGGCGGTCAGGTCATCACCTACCCGAATGTGCCCGTCCGGCCGCTGCCCGCCCGGCCGGACGGGCCGCCGGTGTGGGTGGGTGCCCTCAGCGAGCCGGCCATCCGGCGAGCCGGACGCATTGCCGACGGGTTCATGGCAACCGAGGTCGCGCCGGACGATTTCGGCAGGCAGGTCGCCTGGGTCCGTGAGGAGCTCGTTCGCCGGCCGGAGGCTCGCGACGCGTTCACGTACAGCGTCCACCTCCCCACGTTCGTCTGGGACGGGCCGGGCGCATGGGAGCTCGTCCGCGAGCACCACCGCTACATCGCGTGGAAGTACGAGGACATGGATGCCGCGCGAAGCCGAGGCGGGGAGCCTTCCCCACCGCCTGCGATCACGGTGGAGGAGGAGTCCGCGCTGCGGGGCTCGATCGTGATGGGAACGCCTGACGAGGTGGCCCGGCAGATCCACGCGTACCAGCGCGCTGCCGGGGGCGATCTGCACTTCATCGCGCGGCTCTACTTCCCGGGCATGCCGTCCGAGGTGCAGCGGCGGACCCTCCGGCTCTTCGCGGAGGAGGTCGCACCGAGGGTCCGCCGGCTGGTCGACGAGCGGGGGCCCGCGTGACCGACGAGGACTGGATTCTCGCGGTCGACATCGGGGGAACCTTCACCGACGCGATGGCGGTTCGGTCAGACGGCGAGGTCCGGGTCGCGAAGGTCCCGTCGACGCCCGACGATCCAGGGCTCGGGTTCGAACGCGCGGTGCTCGAACTGGCGGCCGACGGTGTGCGCCTCGACGCCGTGAGCCAGGTGTTTCACGGGACCACGGTTGCCACGAACGCGCTGCTCACCGACCAGATGGCTCGGGTCGCGCTGCTCACAACGGAGGGGTTTCGCGACATCCTCGGCTATCGCAACGGAGGTCGTCCGGCCGTGTACGACCTGGAGCAGCCCCGGCCGCGCGAGCTCGTGCCACGGCGAGACCGGGTCGAGGTGCGGGAGCGGCTCTCGAGCCGAGGTGAGGTCATCGTCTCGCTGCGTCGGGACGAGATCGAGCGAGCGGCCGCCGAGATCGCCGCGCGGGAGCCCGAGGCGGTCGCAGTGGCCTTCCTGTTCAGCTACCTCGACGATCGTCACGAGCGCGCGGTCCTCCGCGCGCTTCGGCGCAGGCTCCCGGGCGTCCCGATCACGATCTCCTCGGACGTGGCCAGGGAGTTCCGCGAGTATCCGAGGACGGCCACGACGGTCGTCAACGCGGGGCTCCGGCCGGTCGTCGGGAGGTACCTCCTGCGGATGCGGTCGCGCGTGAAGCAGCTCGGCATGCGGTCGCCGCTGCTGATCATGCAGTCCAACGGCGGATGCGTGCCGGCAGAGCGGGCCGATCGGGAGGCGCACCGTCTGCTCCTCTCGGGGCCCACGGCGGGGGTGGCCGGGACGGTGGCCCTCGGAGCCCGGTACGGTCTCGACCAGCTGGTCTCGCTCGACATGGGCGGCACCTCGCTCGACGTGTGCCTCGTCCAGGGCGGGATCCCTCCGGTCGCGCCGACGCAGGTCGTGGAGGAGCACCCGATCCTGTGCCCCTCGGTCGACATCGTCACGATCGGAGCCGGCGGGGGAAGCATCGCCCACGTCGATCCGACGGGTCGCCTTCGTGTCGGACCCGAGAGCGCGGGCGCGGTCCCGGGTCCCGCAGCCTACGGAGGGGGCGGGGATCGAGCGACGGTCACGGACGCCCATGTCATCGCCGGCACGCTCCCGGCGAGCCTCCCGCTGGCGGGGAGCCTGACCCTCGATGCGGAGGCGGCCCGGAGGGTCGTGCGGGACGTGGGGGATCGGCTCGGGCTCGGCGTCCAGGAGACCGCGGAGGGCATCGTCCTCGTGGCCGCGGCGCAGATGACCGCTGCGCTCCGCCGCGTCTCCGTCGAGCGGGGCATCGACCCGAGGGACTACACGCTCGTGGCCTTCGGCGGAGCCGGGCCCCTGCACGCCGGCCTCCTCCTGCGCGAGCTGGGGTTCCGGGCCGTGCTCGTTCCCCGCTTCCCCGGGCTCTTCGCGGCATCCGGGCTCGTCTCGGCGGACATGCGAGTCGACGAGTCCCGCACGGTCCTGCAGACGCTCGAGCCGCGACTGTTCCCGGAACTTGCCTCCTGGTTGCGGGAGACGGCCGCCGGAGTGACTCGGCGGCTCCGGGAGGACGGAATCCCGAGGAGCCGTGTCCGCGTCATCGCGTCGGCCGACTGCCGGTTCGTCGGGCAGGGCTTCGAGCTGAACGTCCCCCTCGGGTCCCTTGGTGAGCGGGGGCTCGCCTCCGTCGCCCGGCGATTCTGCGACCTGCACCTTCGAACCTACGGTCACGCAGATCGCACCCAGCAGGTGGAGGTCGTGACCCTGCGCCTCTCGGCGTTCGGGGCGCTCCTTCGCCCTCAGGCCGCCGAGCTGCCACGGGGACGCGCGAGCGTTCCTCGCGGCGCGGTCGTCGGCCAGGCGCGCGCGCGGATTCCCGGAAGTCGGGGGTCGCGCGTGCTGCCCGTCTACGACCGGGAGCGGCTTCGGGCTGGCAATCGCATCGTGGGCCCGGCCATCGTTCACCAGTTGGACGCGACGGCTCTCGTGCTCTCCGGGCAGGGGGCCCGCGTCGACGCTCAGGGCAGCAGGTGGATCGAGGGGGCGCGA
>JAJYGM010000151.1 GCA_021785095.1 Actinomycetes bacterium | reverse complement strand
TCCCGCCCGGTCGACGCGTCGGCGGGGGCGCCGCCCGGTCTCGCGCCGGCCGTCCCGGCCGTCTCCGTCGTCCCGGTCGTCGTCACCACGGCTGGCTAGCCTCGCGAGGATGGAGCGTGGGCCGGCACAGCGGCGTGAGCGCGTGGTCACCGTGCTCAACGCGCTCGGCGACGCGACGAGGATGCAGATCGTGGACCGGGTGCTCCGCGAGGGGGAGGTGGCCTGCTCGAGCCTGGACACCTCGCTCGGCCTCGCAAAATCGACGATCTCGTACCACGCGAAGATCCTCCACGCCGCTGGGCTCATCGCGGTCCGACGCGACGGGCGCTTCTTCCACTACTCCCCCACGCCAGCGCTGCGCGAGCTCGAGCCGATCCTCGAGACGCTCGGGCGGGCGGAGCTGGCCGAGCGGAGCGAGGACGGAAACGAGGCACACGCCGACTGAGGGCCGACAAGTTCGATCGCTGTCGAATCGGCTGATCCTCGCACCGCGAGCTGCAGTGGTCAAGCCCATCCCGGCGCGACCGGCCCACCGCTCTCGCGCAAGGGGGATGCGGCCGGGCTCGAACGAGCGCTTCGAGCCGGCGGGCGGGAGCCGCAACGTCTAGGGCCGCGCGACGCCCGGCCAGGCACTCGGAGCATCGTCCAACAGCGCCTCGAGCTCCCGGACACCGGCACGCAACTCGGACACCACGGCGTCGGTCCGGGCCGTGGTGAGCCGGCTCGAGGGTCCGGCGACGCTCACGGCACAGACGGCGACGTCGCCGCGCCTGAGCGGCAGCGCGATGCCCGTCGCAGCGGGATCGACCTCGCCTCTCGTCACGACCACCCCGGTGGCTCGGATCTCCGCGAGCTGGTGGCGGAGCCGGACCGAGTCCGGCGTCCGGGATGTGAAGCGCGTCACCGGGCCGGCAAGGACCCGGCGCTGCACCTCTTCCGGGGCGAAGGCGAGGAGCGCCTTCGCCGACGCGCCCGCGTGGAGCGGCCATGCGGAGCCGAGCTCGTAAGAGAGGCGAACGGGGTGCGGCGACTCGATGCGGTCGAGGCACATCGCCGCAAGGCCGACGCGGACCGTGAGGATCGCGGTCTCGCCGGTCTCCACAACCAGCCGTCGCAGGATCGGTCGCGCCAGCTCGACGAGGTGGGGCGCGCTGCGCTGGGCTGCGAACCGAGCGAGCCTCGGACCGAGCACGTACCCGCCGTCCCCGCCTTCGAGCAGCCCGTAGATCCGCAGGGTCCGCACGTAGCGGTACACCGTGCTGACCGGGATCCCCAGCTGCTCGGCGAGATCGTCCACTCTCGCGGAGCCACGATCCACGAGCGCGAGCAGGACCTCAATGCCCTTGGCGAGCGAGCTCGTCGGCACGTCGAGTCGTGGCGAGGTCGCCCGTCTCCCCGTAGCCGGCTCCACGCCGTCACCCTAGGTCACGGGCGGAGTTCGCACATCACGAGAGAGGTCGATCAACGGGCTGAGAAGCGGCCTAGCCTCGGGAGCATGACGGGTCTACAGCCGTGTGACCTGGCGGTCTCGGGCTCGGTCGTCGCGGGGGGAGTCGGGCCACGGGCCGGCACGGTGCTCGTCGAGCGCGGGCAGGTGCTCGCGGTGGTCGGGCCGGACACCCCGTTCCTGGCCCGCCGCCATCTCGACGTCGGCGGGGCGCTCGTCCTCCCGGGGGCAGTGGACGCCCACGTCCACTGCCTGAGCAACCCCCACGAGGGCGTCGAGCGGGCAACCCTGGCGGCACTGTGCGGCGGGGTCACCGCGCTCGTCGAGATGCCCTACGACGCCGGCCGGCCGGTGTGGTCCCGAGAGCGTCTCGACGCCAAACGCGACCTGGTCGCCGCACAGGCCTGGGTAGACGTCGCGCTGCTCGGGACCGTCCGGCCGGTCGACGGGGCCAGTGATGTGGCCGAGCTGGTCGACGGTGGCTGCGCGGGCTTCAAGCTCTCCCTCTTCGACACCGATGCCAGGCGCTTCCCGCGGATCCCCGACGACCAGCTGGTCGACGTGCTGGCTGCGATCGCAGCGGCCGGGAGCCTCGCGTGCTTCCATGCCGAGAACGACGAGATCATCAAGCCGGCGATCGAGCGGGCACGCCGCGCCGGTCGGGTCGAACCGATCGACCACTGCCGTACACGACCTCCCGTGAGCGAGACCGAAGCCGTCCTGAAGGCGCTCGAGCTCTCGGCGGCCGTCGGGGCAGCCGTGCATCTCTGCCACCTCAGCCTCGGCCGCTCGGTGGAGCTCGCCGAGTGGTACCGCAGCGCAGGCCAGGACGTCTCGATGGAGACGTGCCCGCACTACCTCTGCTTCACCGAGGACGACATGGCCCGGGTCGGTTCCACCCTCAAGATCAACCCGCCGCTCCGCTCCCGGCGCGACCAGGCCGCGCTCTGGGATGCACTCCGGGACGGTCGCGTCGACATCGTCGCCTCGGACCACGCGCCGTGGCCGCTCGAGGAGAAGACGCGTCCCGACATCTTCGACAACCACTCGGGCGTCCCGGGGGTGGAGACACTCGTCCCGACGGTGCTCTCCGAAGGCCTCGCGCGCGGCATCGCCGCCGAGACCCTCGTCGCGGCGCTCTCGACGAGACCAGCGCGCCGCTTCGGGCTCGCCACGAAGGGCGACCTGGCGCCCGGATGCGACGCTGACCTGGTCGTCTTCGACCGGGACGCCGAGACGGTCGTCGACAGCACCCGGCTGCACTCCGCGGCCGGGTGGAGCCCCTACGCCGGGCGGGAGCTCCGCGGACGCGTCACGCACGTCGTGTCACGAGGTGAGCTGGTCTTCGACGGCGAGGTCCACGGCCATCCGGGCCGCGGGGAGGTGCTGGACCCTCGGAGCACCGTGGCTCCCCCGGGGCGACCGGGCGCAACCGGACCGGTGACGCGATGAGCCCGTCGGCACTGCCCCTCCCCGATCCCGATCGGCTGGCCGGTGACATCGCCGAGCTCGCCTCGCTCACCGAGCCGGACAGGCCGGGTTGGACGCGGCGCGCG
>JAJYGM010000463.1 GCA_021785095.1 Actinomycetes bacterium | reverse complement strand
AGCTGACGGTCTACCAACCACCGGTAGGCCCGGTCGGCCTCGTTGTCGAACCCACACGCCGTGAGCGCCATGGCCGCCTCGACGTGGTTCCACGGATCGCAGTGGCCACCCGGGAACCAAGGGATCATGCCGTCGGGCCGTTGCACACCGGCGATCGACTCCGCCGTGGTCAGCATCTCGGCCTCGGTTGCCACACCGGCCAGGGAGGGGATCTTGCGCGCCGTCCTCAACGCCGGGCTCCGAGGGGCATGGGCTCGGGCGACGCGCCCGGGCCACCCGGTGCGGCGCCGGCGCTGGCGGGGATGACCTCGACGGCGGCGGCCGTGAGCGGACCGCCCGCCGTCAGTGAGCCGGACTCGACCGGCTTGACCAGGTAGACGACGAGGCTCTTGCCGATCACCGGGTTGAGCACCCGGTCCGCCGTCCGGGTGACCCACGGGGCTTTCACGATGTCCCACGTGAGGAACCGGTGGTAGGCGACGACGGCGGGGTGGGCGTCCCGGGACGGGCCCACCAGGCACCGGAGCCACCAGTAGGGGGCATGGAGCGCGTGGGCGTGGTGGTGCCCGGTGGCGGCCAACCCGACAGACGCCAGGCGGGCGACGAGCGACCGGTAGCGGTAGATCCGGATATGGCCGCCCGGCACGTCGTGGTATGCGTCGGAGAGCAGCCAGTTGACCACCTCGGGCCCGCACCGGGGGACGGTGACCGCAAGCGTCCCGCCCGGCCGCAGGACCCTTGCGAGCTCGCTCATCGCCGTCGTGTCCTCGGGGATGTGCTCGAGCACCTCGGCAGCGATGACCCGGTCGAACACCCCGTCTTCGAAGGGCAGGCAGCGCGCGTCGCCACGCACCGCACCAGCGCTGCAGGTCCCCACGTCGAGCTCTTGGGCGGCGAGCATCGCGAGGAACGTCCCTCGGACGCCGCTCAGCTCCTCCTCGCCGACGTCGAGCGCCACCACCTTGGCTCCCCAACGCGCTGCCTCGAACGCGTGACGGCCCGACCCGCACCCAAGGTCGAGGACCCGCTCTCCGGGTCGCACGCCGAGGCGGCCGTAGTCGACCGTCAGCACGCGCCAGCCTCCTCGAGCGCCGGCTCGTCAGTCGAATGGACCGCCCCGTATGCCGGCGCCTCTTGCGTCGCACGCGCGCCGCCGGTCGGACCCCGTCCCTCGAACAGCGAGCGGTAGCACTCCGCCGTGCCCTCGGCGGTCACCCGCCACGTGAAGCGCTGAAGGACGCGCTCCCTCCCGGCGGCCCCCAGCCGTGCTCGAGCACCCGGGTTGTCGAGCAGGCCTCCGATCGCCGTGGCGAGGGCCTCGGCGTCGTCTGGCGGGACGAGCACGGCCGTCTCGCCGTCGCGCCCGACGACCTCCGGAAGCGCTCCCCCCGTCGTCGTGACCACCGGGACACCGCACGCCATGGCCTCCACCGCCGGCAGCGAGAACCCCTCGTAGAGCGACGGCACGACGGCGACCTCCGCCTCCCCGTAGCAACGCGCGAGCTCCTCGTCGGTGATGCCGCTCATGACGCGCACGACGGCACGAAGCCCGAGCCGGTCGAGGGCGCGGTCCACCCGCCCGCCCTTGCGTGGCCGCCCGACGACCATGAGCTCGACGTCGCGCGACGCGCGCAGCCGGGCCACTGCCTCGAGCAGCGGCACGAGGCCTTTCATCGGCACGTCGCTCGACGAGGTGACCATGATGCGGCCAGGGACGGGCACCACGCCGGCGCGCGGCCGGAACACGTCATGGTCGACGCCGACAGGGACCACCGTCATGCGATCCGGGTCGACCCCCATCTGCGCGGCGATGTCCGCGAGCGACGAAGACGAGACGGTGACGATATGGGGGAGTCTCTTGGCGACGCGCATCTGCATCCCGAGGAAGCCGAACCACCGCCTCGTCGAGTAGCGCTGCCAGAGCCCCGACGCATGGCTGAGCGCGAGTCGCCGGTCCACCGTGATGGGGTGGTGCAGAGTCGTGAGCAGCGGCCACCCGTCCGCAAGGATCCCGAGCATCCCGCTCCCCAGGCCCTGGTTGTCGTGCACGAGGTCGAACGCCCCACGTCTGGCGCGTAGCGCGCGCCTTGCACGCAAGGAGAAGGCGAGCGGCTCTCCGAAGCCGCCCGTCAGCATGACACCGAGCTCCGCGACCGCCGCGAGGTCTCGGAGCTCTCGGGGATGGGGCAGGCGGAAGGGGTCGGGGTCGCGATAGAGGTCGAGGCCGGGCAGGGGGACGAACCCCACGCCCTCGACGAGCTCGGGCCACGGCTGGCCTGCGAACACCGTCACCGAGTGTCCGAGCGCGACCAGCTCTCGCGTGAGGTGGCGCGTGTAGACCCCCTGTCCCCCGCATTGCGGGTTCCCGCGGTACACCAGGAAGGCGATGCGGAGGCCGTCCGCCGCCGCGGGCGCGGGCCCGAGAGGAGCGGGGACGACGATGCTCCGGGAGCGCTCCCAGGAGTCCGTCACGTCCCGCCACGATCGGCGCAGGCCGTCAGGCAACGGCCTGACCGCCGGCGTTCCCCCGTGACGTCATGGTCCGACAGCCTTCCTCGACGCGCGCTCGAGACGCAAGCCGTCGATCGTCGCCCGCCCCCTGGCGCCAGCAACCCTCGACGCGCGAGTCACTTGTGCAAGCCGAGCTGGAAGGCCTTCACGACGAGCAGCGCGACCGCGAGCACCAGGTAGCCGCGCAGGGAGTACATGGCGAGCAGCCGGCCCCTGGACCACACCGGACGCTCCAAGCGGTACAAAGGAGGCATCCTCCAGTGCTCCCGTCGGCTCCGCGGCATCGGGGGATCCGGCGGCCGCTTGCGAAGCGCCTTCCAGTAGGCGGTGCCCGCGGCGGCGTAGACGAGGACGAGCGCCGCGCCCATCCCCAGCGCGAGCTCCCGGACGTCGAGGTTCGGGAACACCGTCGTCACCATCAGCACGAGCGACAGGACGAGGAGGATCGACACGATCGCGAAGCCGATCACGTTCAGCCACGGCCGGTTGACCCACG
>JAJYGM010000488.1 GCA_021785095.1 Actinomycetes bacterium | reverse complement strand
TGAACGCGACGTAGACGATGACCGTGCGCACGATGAGCTCGAGGGGCGGCGTGCCGAGTTGCCACATGTCGCACCGATCCAGGGTTCGTCGCCGGCCGGCGACATTCCGGGGAGCATAGCGGGGTGGGAGCGACGAGCGTCCTGGCGGGCTCCGCTCCGGGCGGGGCGCAGTCGCGGTGGGCGCGCGCCGGGATCGGGCGGGCCGAGCGCGGGCGAGTGGCGCGCAGGAGGAGGCAACTGGCGCGCACGGGCGTCTGAGTGGCGCGCCCGGCGGGACTCGAACCCACGGCCTTCTGCTCCGGAGGCAGACGCTCTATCCGCTGAGCTACGGGCGCGCGACGGTGTGCTCAGATTGAGCACCTGACCCCGACCTTGCCGGGTGCCGAGTCGACCACAGCGGCGTCACGAGCGCATGACGTTGCCTGCTCAAGGCAGGCGAGCAATGGCGAGCCGACGGCCAGCATCGTACCAGAGGGCTCATCGAGCAGCCACGCGAGCGAGGGACTGGCGCAAACGTTCACATCTTGCCGCTTCACCTGCATCCCTTCTCCCGACGGATGCTCGGATCGAGTGATCAGCAGGGCCGGTTCCCCGAAGAAGCGACCCGCATGGTGAGCCGCGGCCATCGCCGCTGATGCTCACTGCTCATGGATGGGCACGCTGGCGACCTCGGGGGTTCCCAGGCGCCGGCGGACATATTCCGCAGTGGTGGTGCGTCCAGGCACCACTACTTGGTCGGCGGGCAGTACGGATGGGCCATCTGCCCCTAGCCGATTAGTCATGTCTGCGTATACTCCCGCTGATAACGCCGCAGCCGGACTGGCTCGGGAGGGGGTTGTGGCTGCCGAACCCCTGCGTGGCCCGCGAAGGGGCGTCCCGCGTTCCCTGACGTCTCGCTCCCGGCCGCGCTGTGCTGTGCCCTCCGCGCGGCGTGCGCTCGTTGATGCCCACGTTCTCTAGGATCGCGAGGCCCTATTGGCCGTCCACCGTCCAGCGTGGCCCGCGCTCACGGCGACCCTCGTCTCGTCTGCCTCCGGACGGGTCGAGAGGGTTTCGGGAATCTTCTTCGCCCACCGCCACCTCGCGGCGCTTGGGCCCCTCGCCGGCCGTGTGCGAGGACGCCATCTCTTCGTGCTCGATCTTGCCGGGATGGCAGCCGCTGGGTACGTCGCCCTCGCGCTCCGCTACGACCGCCTGCTTGAGCCGAGTACATTGCTCGCGTTCTCGCCCGTCCTGGCCGTCCTCCTGCCCGTGCGCACCATGGCCAACATCGGTTTCGGCCTGTACAGCCGCCGCTGGCGCTTCGCCAGCGTGCCCGATCTTGGTCGGATCGTTGCGGCCGTCGTACTCGGATCGCTCGTCACTCTGGGGGTGTTCTACGGCACGTCGGCGCTCCTGAGCGTGAACTGGGCGCCCGGGTTCCCGAGATCGTTCTGGGTGGCGGAACCGTTCCTCAGCGCGGCCATGTTTGGGGGTGTGCGCTTCGCGATCCGCGCAGCCTCCGACCTGGCGCCGCACCACGTCACTGGCGCCAAGGCCGACCCCCGCCCCACACTCATGTACGGCGCCGGTCAGGCCGGGGTGCTGGTGGCGCGGTCCGCACGGCGAGAGCCTGGCGCGGGCGTGCTCCCGGTCGGCTTCCTGGACGACGATCCCAGGCTCGCCGGCAGCTCGGTCGCCGGTGTGCGAGTGTACGGTGGCCTCCGGTCGCTGAAGCAGACGGTTGCAGCGACGGGGGCTCGCTGCCTGCTCATCACGATGCCGAGTGCGTCGGGCAGCGCCGTGAGACGCGTGGTCGATGCCGCCCTTGCCCTCGGCCTCGAGGTGCGCACCGTCCCGTCCATGCACGACATGATCGACGGGAGCGTGGACGCGTACCGGGTCCGTCGGGTGCGCGTGGAGGACCTGCTGCGGCGGCCCATGGTCACCGAGCATGCCACGGCCGTGCAGGAGATCATCCGGGGCCAGTCGGTCCTGATCACCGGGGCAGGGGGGTCGATCGGGTCTGAGCTCGCCCGGCAGGTCCACGCGATCGGTCCGGGCCGGCTCACGCTGGTCGACCGAGCCGAGAGCCCCCTGTACACCGTGCAGCGTGAGCTCGAGATGCGAGCGAGCCATGGCGGCGGCGGTGGCGAGCTGCGCGTCCATCTCGCGAACGTCGTGAGCCGGCCGGCCATGGAGCGACTCCTCCGAACGGAGGCTCCGAGCGTGATCTTCCACGCCGCCGCCTACAAGCACGTGCCGCTGATGGAGGATGACCCATCGGACGCGGCGTACGTGAATGTCGGCGGCACGCTGGCGCTGCTCGACGCGGCCGTGGCGGCGAGCGTCGAGCGGTTCGTGTTCGTGTCGACCGACAAGGCGGTGCGGCCGGCGAGCGTGATGGGCGCCAGCAAACGTATCGCCGAGATGCTCGTCGCAGACACCGCGCGCCGCACCGCGCTCCCCTACGTCGCCGTGCGCTTCGGGAACGTGCTGGGCTCCTCGGGCAGTGTGGTGCCGATCTTCCAGGATCAGCTGGAGAAGGGCCAACCGCTGACAGTCACGGACCCCGAGATGACGCGCTTCTTCATGACCATCCCGGAGGCGGCCTGGCTGATCCTCGACGCGGCGGCATTGGGGCGGTCGGGCGACCTGTTCGTGCTCGACATGGGTGAGCCCGTCCGCATCATGGACCTCGCCCGTGACCTCGTCCGGCTCGCCGGTCGAGACCCGGACAGCCAGCCGATCGAGATCATGGGGCTGCGCCCCGGCGAGAAGCTCCACGAGGAGCTCTTCTACGCGGGAGAGGAGATCGAGCGCACCTCCAGCGCCAAGGTCCTTCGCGTCGTGGCGCCGCCCCCCCGGCCGGGTATCCGGGACGACGTGCGGCAGATCCTGGCGCTCGCGACCGGCGAGGACGAGCCGCGGCTGCGCAGGACGCTGCTTGCCTACGCGCAGGATCCGGCGACGGTGCTCAGCGAACCACCGCAGTCGGAGGAGCTCTGGTCGAGGGCGCCGGCCACCCTGGACTCGGACCCCGGAAGGCAGGCGGGGGTCGGGGTCATGGCTGCTCGCTGAACAGTCCCGTCGCCGCAGGCGGCGCCGTACGCCCGCGGACCAACCGCCCGCCCAGTGTCCCTGCAGCAACGCCAACGAAGAGGCCGGTCAGGTTGTTGACGACGTCCGCCGCCTCGCATGACCGTCCGAGGAGCGGCACGAGCGACTGGGTTGCCTCGATCGCAAACGGGAGCGCCATCGCCGCGACGACGAAGGCGATCTTGAGGCGGGACAAGGGAAGCCAGCCGACGGAGGCGCCGAGCGGCACGAACAGCAGCACGTTGCCGCTCACCTCCCCGAGGCCGAGCAGTTCCGTCCAGGAGGCCGGGCCGACGAGCGTGAAGTTGCACGATCCCGCATGTTCGGCGGGGGACCCCATGTCTGGAGCAAACGGGGTGAGCGTCGCCGACAGGATGACGCCCAGGGCCAGGAATACCGCGAAGAGCCTCCAACGCGCTAAGCCGAGGACGCGCGCTGCCGGACCGCTCGCTGCCGTGCTTACGACGAGTGAGACCGCGATGCCTGGCAGGAACCCTGGGAGATCGGACAGAAGTGGCCTTCCTGCGCCGAGCGCGTCACCCGGCGCGAACATCTCGCGCGAAGTTCATGGAGGAGCAGTCTCGGGGGAAGCCGCCACGCGCCGGGCCCAACAAGGAACTCGACTGGCTTGTCTGCGTCGTCCCACCGCATCCTGAGATCAGCCAGGACGCGCTGATCGGACGCCTTGCCGCGTCCGAGGTACCCTCGCGACCCCACGTCACGCTGGACCTCCAACCGTTCTCGAGCAGGTTTGCCGGCGAGGATGTCAGCCACGTGGTGGATGCGCTCGTCGAGTCAGTGTTGGCGACGGCGCCGTTGCCTGACCCGCCGGTCGGCTCTGGATCGACACCGGGAAGCGGGAACCCGAGCGCCAGATCCTCCGTGGTGGAGACATCCGTGCGGCGGAGCACCTGGTTGACCGTCATCGCCAGGATCCTGAGGTCGAGCTTGAGGCTCCAGTGGTCGACGTACCAAACGTCGAGGGCGAGGCGGTCTCTGAATCGGAGGGCATTGCGTCCGTTGACGGCGCCCCAGCCCGTGACGCCCGGGCGCATGTCATGGCGCCGGCGTTCCTCCGGCGTGTACTGGTCCAGGTATTCCATGAGGAGCGGCCGAGGTCCCACAAGGCTCATGTCGCCTCGCAGCACGTTCCACAGTTCGGGCAATTCGTCGAGGCTCGTCGCGCGAAGGAAGCGGCCCAGACGCGTGATCCGCTGCTCGTCTGTGAGGTACCAGACTTCGCCTCGGCGCGGCGCGCGCATCGTCCGGAACTTGATGATCGTGAACGGCTTTTCGCTCAGACCCGGCCGTCGCTGCCGAAAGAGGATCGGGATTCCTGATGTGAGCGCTACCGCCAGCGCCACCCAGGCGAGCACGGGCGAGAAGACCAACAGGGCGGTTACCGCGCCGGCGATATCGACCGCGCGCTTGACAGTCATCGACAACCGCGTCGAGCGACGTCGGTCGGCCTTCAGCACGTGCCTGTCTCGCTATTCGCGGCCGACCAGCTCACCAGTACGGCCCCCATGCCGCAGGCCTGTCCGGCGCGCCAGAGCGGGCGGACCAGGGGCAGGCTTTGCGCTCGTGCCATGTTGTGGGAGGTCACATAGCGCCAGTCGGTCGGTGTGGTTGTGAACACGGTGTGGGGCCGGAGCCCCGCACGGCGTATCGTCCTCGTCAGGGAGACCGGATCGAACGAATGCAGATGATGGGGTGGGGGCACGGTCGCGACCACCGTGCGCCTGCGACGAAGGACCTGGCGTGCCCGGTTCGCAAGGCTGCCCTCGTTCGGGGTGACGAACAGCGCCATGCCGCCGGGCGCGAGCAGTTCCCTCACCTTGATCAGGACGTCGTACGGGTTTGGCAAGTGCTCGATGACGTCACGCAGCTTGACGAAGTCGAACTGGCTCGGCGGGAAACCGCTCTCCAGGATGGGCACGCACCGAAGGTCGACCTTGAGCTGGTCTCGTCCCTCGCGCACAAGCTGTGGATCGATGTCGATGCCGATCGCGTCCCAGCCGAGGTCCGCGGCCGCACGAACAGAGGCTCCGGAGCCGCAGCCAATGTCCAGAAAGCGTAACCTCCGGCTCGTGTCCCGGTCACTCGGAGCCCAGCGGGCCATCTCACTCGCATTCGCAACAAGCTGCCGTCGTTCGAAGGCGAGGATGCTCTCGGTCACGGGCTGGTGCATGTACTTGGTATATTCAAATGCCCGAGAGACGCCGGAGAATTCGTCGGTCGGCGCGAAGAATGGGGCAGGATTCACGTAGATGAGTCCACACGCTGCACAGCGCCCGATCGTCCATATGTCCACATTCGAGAGAGTTACGAATCGGTCGGCTCCGCACGCGTTGCACTCGATCCGATGGGTCTCCATCGTCTGGGTCCCTCCCCCTGCCGGCCGGCGCTCCCGAGGCGACCTGGCTGAACCTCATCTTCTCCAACCGTGGCACCCATTGGTCATCTTCCAGTGGCCTGCCGCGCCGTTCGGCCGAGATTGCGTGCCAGGTAGCGAAGACGAGCCCAGAAGGGGCCCATGTCCCGCCGATCCAGAATGGCATCGCAATGCCGCCTGGCATAAGGCGCGATGTAGTCCGCCAGCGTACGCTGCTCCGTCCCAAGGCTCGCGACGCTGTATCCGGCATCGCGGAATACATCGGTCCAGTACACGCCGGAACGATACGAGCCGGCGGTGGGCAAGAACCCTTCGACCAGATGTCTGTACTGAAGGAGTGGGAAATTGATCCCGCAACGTACAGCCAGAAGGCCAGATAGGTTATGCCGGCCGTTGACCTCCATCAGCTTGTAGATGCAGTCGCGGCTATCAAGCTTGAATTCGGTGCAGGCGAATCCGTAGTAGCCGATGGCCGCAAGGATCCTTCTTCCCGGCCCGACCACTTCGGGGATCCTCTCGCTGATCGCGATGCGCGGCGACCCGAAGGCGGGGGGCGCCTTGCGGAGCTGGCGCGCCGTGAATTCGGTGGTCACCTGGCCGTTCCACACATAGGCGTTGTAGTTCACGACGGAGGAATCGTCTCCCGGGATGATCTCCTGCACCATCACCTTGAGACCGGCGTCGACCGCGGGCCTATATGCGTTTCGGAGCTGTGAAAGCGTGTCTGCACGGATCATCTTGCGCTTGAACCGCTCATAGAACAGGTGACCCTCCGCGGGTTTCAGAAGGAGGGGAAAACCGATCGTGGCGGCGCAGTCTTCGAGCTCACTCTCCGAATGGGGCAGGAAGGTCCGTGGAGCTGGGATACCGTGTAGGTCGGCCAGCGCGTAGGTCTTCGATTTGTCGATGAACCGCTCTACGATCTCCCACTCGGGGCACGCAACCTTGTAGGAGTGCTCGAGACGCGGCTTGTGTCGGGAGACGGCGACCACGCTCTCGTCCGACGCAGGAATGAGGACGGAGCCCTGGAACCGGTGAGCTTCCTGGAGAAGCGAGTCGATGAACCCGGCTTCGTCCACCAGCGGGTGGGGGACTCGGACGTCGGCGACCACGTACTTCGACGCCTGGGCCATGTCGCGCGCGTCGTAGTGGAGGACGGCGACCGGTATGCCGGCCTCGCCGAGTGAACGCACGACGGCCAGGGCCATTGTGTGGCCGGAAACCACGATGGCCGGCGTCCGCGCGTGCGGGTAAGCGCTACGGTTCCAAGCCCCGTGTCGGTCACGCATCGGGTTGCTCAACCGTTCTCTGGTGAAGCGACGAGGGGGAACCCTCGAGGCCCATGCTCTCGACGGGGCGTGATCCGAGACGCGGCCGTCTTCTCCATGCACCTTACCACGCGGCCCGGGCAGGGGAATGGGCGGGAGTGATGGTGCACCGCCGCACCACAGAGTGAACGGCTGCCAGGCAGTCAGCCCGATCTGCGGCCCTCGGGGGACGATATGATGACGCCATGAGTCGCCTATCTCGCCGATCGTGAGCACTCGAGCGATCGAGGACCAGGCGTCTTCTCGCCCGGGCGACTCCACCGGGCATAGTGACGACAGGGATCAGCCCGCTGCGCTCGCTCCGAGCGGCGACCCAGGCCTTGAGACGACCCTTCGGTCGTTTGCCGACCTCACGTACCGGGACGCATTCTGGCCGAGCCGACGATACGAGGATGAGTGCGATCGACTGGCGCTGCGTGCCCTCCTCCCGCCGACAGGCGGTCGGTTGATCGAGGTAGGCGCTGGCTTCGGTCGCCTGGCGGACGAGTACGCCGGTTACATGGAGGTTGTGCTCCTGGACGCATCGGAGGTGCTACTGGAGGCGGCAAGGCGGCAGGTCGAAGGCGACCCTCGAGTCTCGTTCGTGCTGGGGGATGCGTACCAGCTCCCGTTCCCGGACGCGAGCTTCGACGCCGCGGTCTGCATCCGGGTCCTGCATCACTTTGCGGATCCACGGCCGGCGATTTCCGAACTCGCCCGTGTCCTGAGCCCGGGTGGTGTGCTCGTGGTGGAGTCGTCCAACAAGCGCAACATGAAGGCGGTCATCGCGTACTTGATTCGTCGTCAGACTTGGTCGCCGTTTGCCCGAGGTTCACGGAGATACGAGGGCGTCCACCTAGTGCCTGGCCTCGCGCGGCCTTCGAGGTTTCGTGGCTCCGTCGAGCGGGCGCCCGTCATGGGGTCCACGCCCTGTTGGTCTGTGGCTACGTCATACGTGCACGCCCCAGGAGATCTGGGGGCGTGGCTGGCGGCGGTAGGGTTGCAGATCAGCGCCTCCCGAAGTGTCGGACTGTTCCGTTTGCCGTTCCTGACGCGTCACCTGCCTCTCGGAGTCCTGATCGGAGCTGAGCGTCTGCAGCAATCGGCGTTGTCTCGGTTGAGCTTGGGGCCCTCGCTCTATTACCGGGCGGTGCACGCGCCAGCTTGCAAAGGCGGGCGACCGGTTGACGCCGGGCGCCGCGGGGGAGAACGTGGAGTTCCGGATCGTCTGCCCTGAAGACGAGTCAGCGCGGCTGAACGTCTTCTCGGATATCGACGAGACGTTCTTCCGGGGGCGTCCGTTCACCCAGAGCGAGGCCAGACAGATCGCTCACGTCTCGGGACGAAACGCCTGTGCGATCCTCGTGGACTGCGGGCACGCAGTCGCGCACGGCATGCTCCAAGGGTGGGACGAGGGTCACCCGCCGCCGTCCCAGGCTTCGTCCAGCCGGCGATGAAGGCGGAGTTGCTGGATGTCGATGCGGTCGAGTGGGCCTCGTTCCTGCGCGCGAGCGGACATGACTTCTACCACCTGCCGGCGTACGTCGCTCTGTGCGCGGCCCACGAAAACGGCGAGCCATGCGCGCTCTACGTGGCGGACGGCACGAGACGCATGCTGCTCCCCCTTATCATCCGCCGCATTCCCGGCGGGGGCTTCGATGCGACGTCGCCATACGGCTACCCTGGCCCCTTGGTGAATGGTGCGTCCGACCAAACGTTCCTGCGGCCGGCACTGGTCGCCGGCGCGTCGGCACTGCGAGCGGAGAGGGTAGTGTCGGCCTTCGTCCGCCTTCACCCTCTGCTCAACGCCTCTTCTCCAGAGGGGATCGGCACGCTGGTACAGCACGGAGAGACAGTCAGTGTCGACCTTTCGCTCTCCGCGGACACGCTGTGGGCACAGACGCGCCTGAACCATCGGCGGGACATCACCCGGGCCCTGCGGCTCGGGTACGTCGCCCGGATGGACGAGGACTGGGCGCACTACGATACGTTCAAGGATCTGTACCGCCGGACGATGGATCGGCGGTCGGCTGCCCCCTTCTATCTCTTCGACGACAGGTATTGGAACGGCCTGCGTGACGCACTCGGCGGGCGGATCCACCTGTGCGTGGTCGAGAAGGACGGTGCGATCGCCGCAGCAGGCCTCTTCGTGGAGACCAACGGTCTCGTGCAGTACCACCTTTCGGGAACGGTCGACGGCTCCTCCAAGGCCCAACCGACAAAGCTGATGATCCAGTTCGTGCGCAGCTGGGCCAAAGAGCGAGGAGACCTCTGCCTGCACCTGGGGGGAGGTGTAGGAGCCGGCAGTGACTCGTTGATGCGCTTCAAGTTGGGGTTCTCAACGGTCCGGCACCCATTCAGAACGCTACGAATCGTCCTGGACGAGCCGGAGTACCGGCGACTCGTGTCGGCGCACGACCCGCTCCTCGATCCGGATGTGCGGGACGGGTTCTTCCCGCTGTACCGACGGACGTAGTTAGAATCGGCTCCTGATGTGCGGGGTGGAGCCTGACCTCTCCTGCGGCGGTTGCGCTTGCCACTCGGGGCGATACTAGAGTCGTTGTCTGGCGGCGCTGATGTCATCCCACGGGGTGCGCGCTCCCAGTTGTGTCCGGACCGAGTGCGACCGGGCGGCGCGGTCGCTGACCGGTCAAGCAGACAGGACAAGATGAAGCCCGCCGCTCCCGGCAGCCTGCTCACGGTCGGATGGACACGTGTGGCAGCTGGGCACTTCTCCGGCGGAGGCACGTCTCTTGACTGATCCGGATGGCGCCCAGCGGGTGCCTCGTCGACCGCTCTCGCGGTACTTGGTCGGCGCGGTCGTCCTGATCGCGCTGCTTGGCGTGGGAGCCACGCTCGGCCGTCCGGCGGCGGTCGTCCAACCTAGTCCCGTTGCCGGCACGGCAGTGACGACGGCTGGGGCGACCACGGCACCGATTGCCACCCCGGCCTTGGCCTCCTCGGCCATTCCCGCAACCTCGACCGCGGGCACGGTGCCTGCGGCTGACCCGCAGGCACCCGCTTCCACGCTCGCGCCAACGCCGCGTCCGGCTCCCACGCCAACGCCGCGTCCGGCTCCCACGCCAACCGACGCGCCCACCCCGCTGCCGGCCGGTACCATCCCGTCCTGGATCGACGCGACCGGCGCGAGCGACGCTTCTGCGGCCCTCATCGCGTTCATCCGCACGGTTCCCGACGGCTCGACGGTCCTGTTCCAGGCGGGCGGCGTCTACCGCATGGACAGCGCCCTGAAGTTGGCCGGTCGCCACAATCTGACCCTTGAGGGCAAAGGGGCGACCCTGAAGTCGAACGGAGGCACGACCGAAGCGAGTTCCCTGTTCTGGATCGGGCGCGGCAGCGACATCATCATCCGCGACTTCCACCTCGTCGGCAACAGTCCCACACCGGGCGTCTATCAGCGCAGCCGAGAGGGAGCACACGGCGTCCTGATCGACGCCAGTCGCAACGTCGAGATCGCCAACGTCACGGTCAGCGGCGTGTGGGGCGACTGCTTCTACGTCGGGTCCTGGGCCGACACCGTCTGGATCCACGACTCATCCTGCCAGTCGAGCGGCCGCAACGGGGTGACCATCACCGCCGGCAGGAACGTGACGGTCGAGCGCGTAGCGTTCCCCAAGAGCGGCTACTGCACCTTTGACGTCGAGCCCAACGTCAGCACCGAGGGTGCTACCAACGTCCTCTTTCGCAACAACACGGCCGGCACGTTCGGGCAGGATTTCGCCGCCGTCGACGGCAGCCACACCGGGGCCCCCATCAACGGCCTCACCATCACCGCGAACTTCATTACCGGCAGGACGCTGTTGACGGTCGTCGACAACGGCGGAACCTCGCGGATGCAGAACATCGTGTTCACCAACAACAAGAGCACTGTTGCCGGCACTGGGCCGGTGCTCCGCTTCGCCCACATCGACGGCCTGACGGTCACGGGCAACGTTCAGCCGCTCAAGTCGGGCCCGCTCGCCAGCATCACCGACAGCACCGGGGTGACCTATCCCTGAAAGAGCGTCTCGGCACCGGCGGAGGGCGGCTCGCGGCGCCGCGCTGCCCTCGATCTCGCGCGGGATACCATGCGCACTGATCTCGCGGAGTCTCCTGCCATCGCCCCAGTGACTCCCGGCCGCGGCCCGGGCGGCTCTATGCTCTGTCCCGATGCCTCACGCAGTGGCGGCGGTCCGGCCCGGCTTGCTCGAGCGTCGCGATGCCGACGGAGAGACACGCGGCTCGGCGAGCATCCGAGCGCGATTGCGGTGCCTCCGGACAGCTCGTCGATGATGGACGAGGCGCCCGAAGCTCGGACGAGGATGCCCACGGATGTCTCACTGCTCATCGTGGCAACGGTGTCGCACACAGTCCGCCACTTCCTCATTCCGTATGCGGCGCATTTTCGCGCGCTCGGCTGGAGGGTCGATGCGGCCGCCAACGGGGCGACCGGGGATGCTGCACTTCGCGAGGCGTTCGATCATGTCTATGAACTCCCGCTCTCAAGGTCGCTTCTCGATCTGGGAGGACTGGTGAGCGGTGAACGAGCCGTCTCGAAGGTTCTTGTAACCGGTCCTGATCTCGTCCATGTCCACACCCCGATCGCGTCATTCATCACTCGCCTTGCCGTGCGTCGAATGTCTTCCAACAGGCGTCCGTCGATCGCCTATACGGCGCATGGATTCCACTTCCATCGAGGTGGACAAGCGGCGATGAATCTGGCCTTCCTCACCGCAGAGAGGCTGGCCGGCCGCTGGACCGACCGGCTGATTGTGATCAACGACGAGGACTACGAGGCGGCACGACACCATCGACTCGTCGCCGCGGGCCGCCTCGTGCGTATGCCCGGAATCGGCGTCGATACAGATGTGTACTCACGATCGCAAGTCGACCCACAGCACATCGCGCAAGCTCGGCAGGATCTGGGCGTCGGGCCCGATACTCCGCTATTTGTGTCGGTCGCGGAGCTCAGCCGGCGGAAACGCGGAGCTGACATCATCGAAGCCCTGGCGCTGATGCGTCACCAGGAGGCAGCCCTGGTCTTCGCGGGCGATGGCCGTGAGCGGGAGCGCCTCGCGAGCCTGGTGAACCAGCGCGGTCTGCGAGATCGCGTTCGCTTTGCTGGCGCCCTGGACGATGTCCGGCCCTTGGTGGGTGGCGCGACATCCCTCGTGCTGGCCAGCGATCGGGAGGGCTTGGCGCGGTCGATCATGGAGGCCCTTGCCCTCGAAGTGCCGGTGATCGCATCGACGGCCCGTGGCAACCTGGAGCTTGTCGACTCCGACAGCGGGTTCATCTTCCCGATTGGCGATGTTCGGAAGCTGGCCGAGAGTATGGACTGGCTCGTCGACCACCCGATCGAAGGGCTCCAGATGGGTCGCCAAGGACGACTGCGCATGGTTGAACGGTACGAACTGCGCAAGCTCATCCTGCTGCATGAAGACCTGTACAGAGGAATGCTCGCGGCACGTTGACACGGCGTCCCCGCGGTGCCACGTGTCACCAGATTCGGTGACTCCAGGGCGGCTCGAACGACCCGGCCTGGTTCCGGCGGCTATCTCCCCTTGAACGAAAGTACTAGATTCGCCGCAGGCCGCGTCCCCCCCGGAGGTGCCTGAGGAAGGCTGGGCGAGTCCGCCGACGTCCCCGGTGCGTCATCGCCCGTGGGAGGGACGGACGGATGAAGCGAGTGGTCGTCGCGGCGGTCTTGTTGCTGGCGCTCGCGTTCCCTGCCGGTGCCGCCGCCGCCCTACCGTCATGGAACCTGACCGGCGTGTATACGGTCAACTTCATATGCACGTCGTCGGAATGCGTCAGTACGTACGTCCACTCGATGACGATCGCGACCAGCGACGACATAACCGGGGCCGTGGCTGGCACTGGCTTCGTCGTGGGCTATCCCGGGTCCGACTATGCGGTCACGGGCACCGTCAGCGGCTCGGACGTCACGCTCGACATCGAGTTCTCTTCCCCCGACTTGCAGATCTACAACCCCCTGCTGCTGACGGGCGTCATCGACCCGTCGGGTGGGATGTCGGGCACGGCGGGCGATGGGGCGGGTCGAACGTTCACCTGGGCGACGACGGCTGGGGCAGCCGCCCCCATCGCAACGCAACTCGCGTTCACCGCATACCCGTCGAACCCGAGCACAACAGATCTCGGCACGATCACCGTCGCGCTCGAGGATGCCGGTGGCAGCACCGTTACTTCTGACACCCGCACGGTCTCCCTCTCGATCAACCAGGGCGCGGGGACCTTCACGTGTTCGGGGGGTCTGAGTAAGCCGGCCGTCAGCGGCGTGGCGACGTTCACGGGCTGCACGCAGTCGACGATCGCCGATGGGTACGCCATCACTGCCTCGGCAACAGGGCTGTCGGACCTCATCGGCGCCACGTTCGACGTGACCGCCGTTCCGGCCATGCACATCCACCTGTGGTGGATGTGCAACGTACCCCCCGGCAGCTCCTGTCCGCCCATGACGTGGGGTGTCGGCATCCCCTTCTCGTGGCAACCCGCCGTTGAGGTCGAGGACGCGCAGGGCAACACCGTCACGAGTGACAACACCACGAGCACGACGCTCGAAATCACGCCTGGCACGCCGACCACCGGCGGTCCCGGCACACTGACCTGCACCAACGGACTCACCATGACCGTGACCGCCGGCTGGGCCTACTTCAGCGGCTGCTCGATCGACACGGTCGGTACGGGCTATGGACTGACCGCGGCGACCACCTCCTTGGGTTCCTACACGCGTAGTCCGTTCGATGTCACTGGGCCAGGCACGTCCGCGCAGCTCGTCTTCACCGCATCTCCGCCCGCTACTACGTATGCCTCACTTGGGACCGTCGAGGTGGCCGTCGAGGATGCGTTTGGCACCGTCGTCGGGACCGACACGAGCTCGATCGGCCTGCAGCTGTGGTACGACAACGGCCATCAGCAGGCCACGCTCTACTGCACCGGTGGCACGACGCAGTCCGCCGTCAACGGCGTCGCTACGTACACGGGCTGCACCGCACCCGGACCGGGCAGCGGGTACTTCCTTGAGGCGTATCCTGTCGGTGGCAACTTCTTCGGGGACAGCAGTCTCTTCACCGTCATCGCCCCGCCGTCTGGCGGCGGACGGGGCACGGCTCCCGCCGTCCCCCAGATCACCCTGGCAGTCAGCGCCAACCCCACGACGCTGACCGCGAGCGGCAGTGTCACCTACACCTACAGCGTCACCAACCCGGGCTCGGTGACCCTGAGCGGGGTCACCGTCTCCGATGCCACCTGCTCGCCCGCGACGTACGTGGCGGGCGACACCAACAAGGACAACCTCCTCCAGCCCGGGGAGACCTGGACCTACACCTGCACCACCACGCTCTCGGCCACCACGACGGACGCTGCCAAGGCGTCGGGTACCGGCAACGGTTCGACGGTCAGCGCGACCGCGGCCACCACGGTGACCGTGACGGCTGCTCCGGCCCTCATGGCGGTGACCCTCACCGACGGTATCGCCACCGGGGTGAACCGTGGCACGTCGGGCTTCGGCACCAGGAGCCTCGTCGTCGCCCCCAACACCTACATCACGGTCCTCGCGCGGACCGACCCGAACCTGGCGGGTTCGCTGGTCGAGATCTGGGTCAAGTCGACGACGAGCGACTGGCATCCGCTGACCCTGCGGCGGGTGGCGACCGACGGCACCGTCCACTACTTCGCACGGGTAAACGGCTGGACCGCGTACTG
>JAJYGM010000669.1 GCA_021785095.1 Actinomycetes bacterium | reverse complement strand
GCGACTGGGACTGCTGACAGGTCTCATGATCGCCGCCCTGCTCTTGGGCGCGTGCAGTGGGGGGAGCTCCGCCACCACACCGCCATCGAGCGCAGGGACGCCGACGACGGCGCCAACGGCAGCGGCTAGTACGCCTGCTGCCCCGGCCGCGCCGTCAGCGGCGGCCTCGGCCGCCGCCTCAGGTGCCGCGGGCTCGCCCTCTGCTTCGAACCTGAACGCGTTGCTCCCCGCCAACATACGGAGTTCCGGCGTCATCACCGTTGGGAGCGAGGTCGACTACCCTCCAATGGAGATGTTCGCGGCGAACGGGACGACGGTGCAGGGCGCGGACTACGACCTCGCGCAGGCCATCGGCAAACTGCTCGGCGTCCAGATCAAGTTCGTAAACAACGCGTTCGCCGGGCTGATCCCGGGCCTGACGGCGGGCCGGTTCGACATGGTGATGTCGGCGATGACCGACAAGCGCTCACGCGAGAAGGTCGTCAGCTTCGTCGATTACTTCGCCGTTGGTACAGGCATCGTCGTGAAGGCCGGGAACCCACTTAAGATCAACGGTCTCATCGACCTGTGCGGCAAGCAGGTCGCTCTCCCGGCCGCAACCATTCAGGTCGACATCGCTAACGCTGAGCAGCCAAAGTGCAAGGCGGCCGGGCGACCCGAGATCATCATCAAGCAGGTGCCGACGCCGAGCGATGGGTTCGTACAGATCGTGAGCGGGGCCTCGGCCGCGAACATGGTCGACTACCCGGTCGCTGCCTACTTCGCGAAGACGTCGAATGGGAAGCTCGAGGCCTTGCCGACGCAGGTGGGCCAGATCCTGCCGTACGGGATCGCGTTCCGGAAGACCGACACCCAGCTGATGAACGCCGTACAGCAGGCGCTGCATCAACTCGTCCAGGACGGCACGTACGCCGCGATCCTGAACAAGTGGGGCGTGAGTGGCGGATCGATCCCGTTGTCGAAGATGGTGATCAACGGGGCGATCTCGGACTAGACGTGCCGTGACCGCGCTGAGTGAGCCCGCGCAGCCACTGGAGGCGGTGCCCCTGCGGCACCCCCTCCGGTGGCTCTTCGCGGCTGTCCTTCTCGCCGTCGTCGTTCTCGTTGCCCTGTCGGTCTTCGCGAACCAGAACATCGACCACAAGACGATCGAGGACTACTTCCTCAGCGAGGCCATCCTCGCCGGCCTCGTCACGACCGTCGTGCTGGCCGTGATCTCGCAGGCGATCGGGATCGGCATCGGCGTGGTCCTTGCCGTGATGCGACTGAGCGGCAGCCGCATCCTCGAGACCGTCGCCGTCGTCTACATCTGGGTACTGCGCGGCACGCCGCTGCTCGTCCAGATCCTCATCTGGGGCAACCTCGGCATCCTCTTCTCGACAATCGGACTCGGCGTGCCGTTCACGAGCCTGACGCTGTTCTCGGTGCCGACGGCGAGCGTCATCACGGTGTTCGTGGCATCGATCATCGCGCTCTCCACGAGCGAGGGCGCGTACATGGCCGAGATCATCCGGGCCGGCATCCTCAGTGTGGGCGCCGGGCAACGAGAAGCGGCCTTGGCCTTGGGCATGACGAGCGGGAAGGTGATGCGGCGAATCATCCTGCCGCAGGCGCTGCGAGTCAGCATCCCGCCGACCGGCAACGACTTCATCTCGATGCTGAAGAACACATCCCTGGTCTCGGTCATTGCGGGCGGCGACCTGTTGACCCGTGCGCAGAACATCAGCGCTCAGAACTTCCGCGTCATCGAACTCCTTGTGGTCGCCACGGTGTGGTACCTCATCCTCACGTCGCTCGCGACCCTCGGGCAACGGCGTCTCGAACAGCACTTCGGCCGCAGCGAGGCGTCCTCTGCCGGTCGAACTGGATCGTCGGCCATCAGGCACCTCAGGTTGAGGTCGCGCCGTGGCTGAGGTGGTCGTGGATGTCGCGAACGTCCACAAGGGATTCGCCGGACTCTCCGTTCTGCGCGGGGTGTCCTTTCAAGTCCGC
Organism: Actinomycetes bacterium; assembly: GCA_021785095.1. The sequence continues at coordinate 1,016 of JAJYGM010000669.1, read as the reverse complement.
CGAGGCGAGGTCCACAGCTTCATCGGGCCGTCCGGCGCGGGCAAGAGCACGCTCCTCCGTTGCATCAACCACCTGGAGCGCATCGACTCTGGGACGATCCGCGTCGAAGACGAGTTGATGGGGTATGAGCTCAAGGGACACCGGCTCTACGAGCTTCCCGAGAAGCGCGTCGCTGCCCAACGCGCTCGCATCGGCATGGTGTTCCAGCACTTCAACCTGTTCTCGCACATGACCGTCCTTGAGAACGTCGTCGAGCCGATCTTGCAGGTCAAGGGGGAGGACAGGGCAGCGGCGACGGAGCGTGCCTCGGCGCTGCTCTCACGGGTCGGGCTCGCGGACAAGATGCACGTGTACCCGCGCCAGCTCTCCGGGGGCCAGCAACAACGGGTCGCCATCGCTCGCGCGCTGGCCATGCGCCCGAGCGTCATGCTCTTCGACGAGCCGACCAGCGCGCTCGACCCCGAGCTCGTCGGCGAGGTTCTGGACGTGATGAAGGATCTGGCGCGCGATGGCATGACGATGGTCGTGGTCACGCACGAAATGGGATTCGCGCGCGAAGTCTGTGACACGCTCCATTTCATGGACGGCGGAGTCATCGTCGAGTCGGGTCCACCCCGGGAGGTCCTGACAGCTCCCCGCACCGATCGCTGCCGATCGTTCCTCGCCAAAGTCCTGTAGATCCTCGGGGCTCGCGTTCTCGGCGTCCCGTGGCCAGCCGAGCCCGCTCGAGCCGAACGCCGTCGGGCCCGTCATGGGTCGCGATGTTGCCGATCAGCGGAATCTTCCCCGGAGCTGATCACTGAGGCGTCGCCGTACGGTGGCCACCCCGTTCGAGCTCGGCCGCGAGGTTACGCACACTCCGGGTCGTCCAGCGCAGGGGGGAGATGGGATCACCCCGGCTGGTGGGCTCGATGAGCGCCTCGAGGTCGGCGCGCAGGGTCGGGTCGAGCTCGACCGTCCGCTTGCGACCGCCACCCGGCCGGCGGATCCGGCCCCGGCCAGGACCCCCGGCCGGC
>JAJYGM010000683.1:1933-3014 GCA_021785095.1 Actinomycetes bacterium | reverse complement strand
CTTGGACGACGAGCTCCGCCGGATGAGCGCTATCGCCGACGCGGCGCGTCGCGGGAGCCTCGTCTTGTGCAACGAGTCGTTCTCGGGGACCAACGAGCGGGAGGGGTCGGAGATCGGCCGCCAGGTGGTGCAGGCGCTCGTGGAGCGTGACATGACCGTGGTCTTCGTGACGCACCTCTTCGACTTGGCGGACGGCTTTCGCCGGTCGAGATCGGCGACAACCCGGTTCTTGCGAGCCGAACGCGCGGCTGGTGGCGCTCCCACCTACACGCTGGTACCCAAGGACCCCCTGCCGACCAGCTTCGCCGTCGACGTCTACCGCAGGATCGGGGGCTTCGAGGCGCAGGAGACCTCGCCCGGGGGCTCCGCGCATGTCTGAGCCCGCTCGGCGCCTCACGCGGAGCTGATCGCTCCGGGCGATCCTCCGATACCCTCGAACCGCCCGTACACTCCACGCGTGAGCGACGACACGGCCGCCGGCGACGTGGGAATGCCCGAGCCGACCGCCTCGGGCACGGGCGCGGTCCCCGGACACGTCGCGGTGATCATGGACGGCAACGGGCGTTGGGCGGAGTCCAAGGGCCTCGCGCGGACCGCGGGCCATCGCCAGGGCGAGGCGACCCTCGCCGAGGTGGTGCGTGCCGCGGACGACCTCGGCATCGGGTGGTTCACCGCATACGGCTTCTCAACCGAGAACTGGTCGCGCCCGAAGCTCGAAGTCGACTTCATCTTGAGCCTCCACAAGAACATCTTCGACAGGCGTCTCGAGATGCACCGGAACAACGTGCGCATCCGCTGCATCGGGCGCCCGGTGGCAGGCACGTCGCGGCTGCCCAGGGTCATCCTTCGAGAGATGGAGGAGTCGGTCGAGCTGACCAAGGAGAACACCGGGCTGAACTTCACGCTCGCCTTCGACTACGGCTCGCGCGAGGAGCTCGTGTACGCGGCGCGCAAGCTGCTCGACGCGCACGCGCTGGAGGGGACTGCGATCGACGAGCACTCGTTCGAGCGCTTCTTGTACGAGCCCTCGATGCCCCCGGTGGACCTGCTCGTGCGCACCTCCGGGGAGCAGCGACTGTCG
>JAJYGM010000683.1:0-1923 GCA_021785095.1 Actinomycetes bacterium | reverse complement strand
AGCGCCCTTCTACGTGACCGCGACGTACTGGCCCGATTTCGGCCGTGCCGAGCTCGAAGCGGCGGTGGAGTGGTGGCGAGCCGGTGCGGGGCGTGCACGGCCAGGCCTCGGCAGAGATGGCGACGCAGTTGGCGACGCAGACGGCGACGCACGTGGCGACGTACGTGGCGACGCAGATTGCACGGATCCCGAAGGCTGCGTAACCTGACGTTTCATCGCCGGTGCGACGCTGGGGGAAGTGTCGGCGCAGGGTGGCAGCTGCAGAAGGTGGTCCGGCATTGGGGACGAGCGGCGAGTTGTCGACACGTTGGTCAGCGCGGGGTGGACCTGGGCCAGAGATCGGTCTCGCACTCAAAGCGCGGGCCGAGGAGGTCGGCGACCGTCTGGTGACCTGGTGGCGCCAGCGGAGCGCGCCGACCGGCCAGCAGCAGACACCGACAATGGAGGCTGATGTCTGCCGCGCGAGCCATGCCGGGACGCTCGCAGTGGCGGATTATCTCGTCACGGGCCGCGAGATCCCGAGGGACCGGTCCGAGGCGTGGGTCTGGGTGGGAGAGGTGCCGCTCGGAGGGCGGATCTCGCTCTCGGTCCTGACCAAGCTCTACATCCACTGGCGCACTGCCTGCGAGAACGTGCTGCGCGAGGAGGCACGGCGGCGCGGGACCGGCGAGGAGACGCTCGAGCGGTGCCTTCGGGTCCTGCAGGTCGGCTTCGACGTCAGCCTGGTGCGCATGACCCAGCGCTTCGAGATGACCCGCAGGAGCCTCGAGGAGGAGGTGGCCGAGCAGCGCGCCAGGCTCGAGCACCAGGCGCTCCACGACCCGCTGACCGGCCTCGCCAACCGGGTCCTGCTCCTCGACCGCATCCGGCACGCCGTGGAGAGCGCCGCGCGGCGCCGGACCTGGGCAGTGGTGCTCTTCATGGACCTCGACTTCTTCAAGGCGGTCAACGACGCGTCGGGACATTCCGCAGGTGACCGGCTGCTGCTCGATGTCGCCCGGAGGCTCCAGCGTGCGGTCCGGCCCGAGGACACCATCGCCCGGCTGGGCGGCGACGAGTTCGTCGTCCTGTGCGAGGACGTCGCGAACCCGGCGGAAGAGGGGCTCACGGTCGCCCGGCGCATCATCGATATGTTCGAAGAGCCGTTCACAGTCTCGGGCCGGGCGGTGCCGGTCGCCGCGAGCATCGGCGTCGCGCCGGCCGGGACGAGCGACACCGCCGACGCGCTGCTCACGCGTGCGGACCACGTCATGTACCGGGCCAAGCAGCTCGGGCGCGGGCGCGTCGAGCTCTACGACCCTGGGATCGACGACGTCGAGACGCGGCGCGCTGAGGTGGCGGCGGCGCTCGGGCGCGCGCTGGACGACCGTCACCTCCGGCTCGTCTACCAACCGCTGTACGACGTGGTCACGCGCCGTCTTCTCGCCCGAGAGGCGCTCGTGCGCTGGTACGACCCCGTGCTCGGAGACGTGGCGCCCTCCGAGATGATCCCCGTCGCGGAGTCGGCGCGGCTCATCACAGGCATCGGGCGCTGGGTGCTTTCCGTCGCGTGCATGGACTGCGCAGCCTGGCGCAGGGAGGGCGAGCCCGACGTGGGGGTCACGGTGAACGTGTCGGGGCTGCAGCTGGCGAGCGTCGGCTTCCCCGGCGAGGTCGAGGAGGCGCTGAGCGACAACGGCCTGCCTCCGGGCACGCTCACCGTGGAGGTCACCGAGACGTTGCTCGTGACAGATCGTGCCGACATCCGTGCCACCCTGGAGCGGGTCCGAGCTCTCGGGGTGCGCATCGCCGTCGACGACTTCGGCGCCGGTTACTCGTCGCTCTCTTGGCTCGCCAGGCTGCCTGTGGACGTGCTTAAGGTGGACCGCAGCTTCGTTGCCCGGCTCGGCACCGCCGACCGCTACGGCGCAGTCGTCGACGCGA
>JAJYGM010000401.1 GCA_021785095.1 Actinomycetes bacterium | reverse complement strand
CCTGCCCTGGCCCGCATCACCCGCTCCTTCCGGGATTGGGGCCGCGACTGCTACTGCGCCGGCGGCGAGAACAACACCTGCGGCAAGCGCTTCGGCCAGCAGTTCGGGAGCCTGCCGTACGGGTACGACCACAAGTACGTCTACAGCCACCTCGGCTACAACCTGAAGGCGACCGACCTGCAGGCGGCCATCGGCTGCGCGCAGCTGGCGCGGCTCGACGGGTTCGTGGCCGCCCGCAAACGCAACCACGCCCGGCTGCTCGCGGCGCTGCGGCCCTACGAGGACCGGCTCGTCCTGCCCGTCGCGCCGCCGCACACGGATCCGTCCTGGTTCGGGTTCGTGATCACCGTGCGCGAAGGCGCCGGCTTCACCAGGAACGAGCTGACCGGGTTCCTCGAGGCGAACCGGATCGAGACGCGCAACCTGTTCAGCGGCAACCTGCTGCGGCACCCGGCGTTCGACGGCGTCGAGCACCGCGTCGTCGGCGAGTTGACGAACAGCGACGTCGTGATGCACCGGACCTTCTTCGTGGGCGTGTACCCGGGGATCGACGACGCCCGCCTGGACTACGTGATCGACGCGTTCGGACGGTTCATGGCCGGCGAACGTGCCGTGGCCGGGCCCGCGTTCGAGCCGACCGCGGCCCCGGTCGACCGGTGACGCGCGCATGGCCGTCGTTCGCAAGATCCCGTGCGCGGTGCGTCGCGTGACCGACCACGGCGAGCGCGTGTACACGGTCGAGCTCGAGCCGGCCTCGGCCGTGCCGCGGTTCATCCCCGGGCAGTTCCTCCACCTGGCCCTCGACCCATACGAGCCGGGCGGCTTCTGGCCGGAGTCGCGCGTGTTCTCGATCGCGAGCTCGCCGGATGAGCGGGACCGCCTGGTCATCACCTACGCGGTGAAGGGAACCTTTACCAGCCGGATGGAGCGGGAGCTCGCATCGGGGGGCAAGGTCTGGGTGAAGCTGCCCTACGGGGAGTTCGTGGTCGATGCCGGCACCGACGCGGTCCTGTTCGCCGGTGGGACCGGGATCACGGCGTTCACCGCGTTCCTGCAGTCGCTCCGGCCCAACGACACCCGACGGGTGCTCCTCTTCTATGGCGCCCGGAGCCCGGACCTCTTCGTCTACGGCGACCTGGTCCGGACCCGCGCCCGGCTCGTGCCGGCGCTGACCGGCAACCTCGTCTGCGAGACGACGCACGGCCGGCTGGCCGTCGACTGGGCCTGGCCGGCGATCACCCAGCTCGACGACCCGGCGTTCTACCTGAGCGGGCCACCGGCGATGCTCGACGCACTGAGCGAGCAGCTGATCGGTCGGGGCGTCTCATCCAGCGCTATCCGAACCGATGCCTGGGAGTAGGCGGCGATGAAGATCCTGCTCACCGGCGGAAGCGGATTCATCGGCCGCAATCTCCACGAGTACCTGTCAAACGAGCACGACGTTCTCACGCCGACCCACGCCGAGCTGGATCTGGCCGACTCGGAGGCGCTGGATCGGTGGTTCTCCGAGCATGAGGTCGACGTCGTGATCCATGGGGCGGTCCGGCCCGGCCACCGGAACGCGGTTGATCCTTCGCGCCAGCTGTGGACGAATCTGCGGATGTTCTTCGGCATCATGCGCAACGCGCAACATTTCGGCAGACTCATTTTGCTGAGCTCGGGCGCCGTCTATGACGTCCGCCGGCCTCTTCATCGAGTGCCCGAGGACCACCTGGGCACGTTCCTTCCGTCTGATGAGCACGGCCTGTCCAAGTACGCGATCGCGCAGTTCCTGGATGCGGCAGATCGATCGGGAGCAGCAGACGTGGTCGAGCTGCGCCTCTTCGGCGTGTTCGGCAGGTACGAGGATTACGCGATCCGGTTCGTGTCGAACGCCATCTGCAAGAGCCTGTTCGACCTGCCCATCACGCTGCGCCAGAACCGGACATTCAGCTATCTCTACGTCGACGACCTGGGGCCCATCGTCGATCGGTTCCTGGTCGGTCCTCACGCGGAGACGGCATACAACGTCGTGCCGGACTGGACGGATGATCTGTACGACCTCGCCGAGCGGGTGAGGGATCGCTGCGGGAAGCATTTGCCGATCGTCGTCAATGCTCCCGGCATGGGTCTCCCGTACTGCGGGACGAACGAGCGGCTGCGACGGCAGGTTCCCGATCTGAGGTTCACGCGTGTAGACCGCGCAATCGATGCACTCTACGAGTGGTACGCGGCCCACCTCGCGTCGCTGGACCGGTCGCTACTGCTTGTGGACAGGTAGCAGCACTCCGGGGAAGAGAAGGACATGGCCACGAGAGTCGCTGACTACATCTTCGACTTCCTTGCCGATCGCGGTATCAGCGCCGTCTTCCTCGTCACGGGCGGTGGCGCCATGTTCCTCGACGACGCGCTGCGCCTTCAGTCCCGCATCCGCGTTGTGAGCTGCCATCACGAGCAGGCTGCCGCCATGGCGGCCGAGGCCCACGCTCGAGTGACAGGCGTGCCCGGCCTCGCCTGCGTGACCACTGGCCCAGGGGGGATCAACGCTCTCAACGGTGTGTTCGGGGCTTGGACAGACTCGATCCCCCTGGTAGTCGTCTCGGGCCAGGTCAAACGCGAGACCATTGCCGCTTCGTACCCGGGTCTGGGTATGAGGCAGTTGGGCGACCAGGAAGTCGACATCATCAGCCTGGTCCGCGGCATCACCAAGTACGCGGTCTCGATACACGAACCGGGCATGGCCAGGTATTGCGTCGAACGCGCCTGGCACGAGGCCACCCACGGGAGCCCGGGGCCGGTGTGGCTGGATGTGCCAGTCGACGTCCAGTCGGCGGCGATCGACCCGGACCGGCTCGACGGTTTCGCGGCGCCGGTCATCGACGACGGCGCCGCAGCTCAGGCCATGGCGCATGCCGCAACCGAGGTCGCCCGCAGGTTATGCGCAGCCCGTCGGCCGGTGTTGTTGGCTGGTACCGGCGTTCGACTTGCGGACGCCATCCCGCAGCTCGAATCGACCATTGTGCGGCTGGGGATCCCCG
>JAJYGM010000510.1 GCA_021785095.1 Actinomycetes bacterium | reverse complement strand
GCAGCGTCTTCCACTCGTAGGCCTGGTTGGCGATGAAGGCTGCACCCAGCAGGAAGCTCACGATGATCCAGGCACGAGCCTTGTTGCGCTCGCCGCGCTCGATCGCCCAGACGCCCAACTGCATCGTGGGGCTCGAGGCCAACAGGACGATCGTGAAGATCAGCGCTTGGTAGGTATCGAGCTTGGTCCCCGGTGGGGGCCAATGTGACCCGGCGTTCGCACGAATCGTAAAGAACGCGGCAAACAGGCCCGAGAAGAACATGAACTCGGACCCGAGCCAGATCATCACCCCGACAGCCAGCATCTGCGGCCGCCGCTGGTGGACGGCTGCGGCCGCCGCTGGGGATGGCGGTTGGATGGCCGACACCTCGCTCACGGCCCCCTTTGTAGTCGACACCTGCCGGAGCGTTCCAAACGGGGCACCGGACGGGTCGTGAAGCCGCCCGGTTCAAGCGCCCAAGCAGGTCGCGGAGGTACCAGTCCCGCACTAGGGTCGTCGCGTGCCCGAGCTCGAGCCGCTGTTTCTCCGGGCCTGCCGCGGCGAGGCCATCGAGCGGGTGCCGGTGTGGTTCATGCGCCAGGCAGGTCGCTCGCTGCCCGAGTATCGCAAGCTGCGCGGGGAGGGGAGCATCCTTGAGGCCATCCGCTCGCCGGAGCTCGCCGCCGAGATCACGCTCCAGCCCGTCGATCGTTACGGCGTCGACGCGGCGATCCTGTTCTCCGACATCGTGATCCCGCTCGTCGGTATCGGTATCGACATCGACGTCGTCCCAGGGCGCGGCCCCGTGATCGCCGAGCCGTTCGGAACGAGCGCTGACCTGCGCCGCCTCCGTCCCCTTGAGCCCGAAGAGGACGTACCCTACGTGCTTGAGACCGTCCGCCTGCTCACCGAGCGGCTCGGGGTCCCCCTGATCGGCTTCGCCGGCGCGCCCTTTACGGTGGCGAGCTACCTCGTCGAAGGCGGGCCGAGCCGCGACTTCGTGCGAACCAAGGCGCTGATGCACGGTGACCCGCCCTTGTGGCGCCTGCTGCTCGATCGGCTCGCTGACCTGGCGATCACCTCCTTGCGGGCGCAAGTCGACTGCGGGGCGGGCGCGATCCAGCTCTTCGACAGCTGGGCGGGCGCGCTCTCGCGGGCGGACTATGAGCGCCACGTCCTGCCTGCTACCCGCAGGGTGCTGGAAGGACTCGCGGACCTCGAGGTTCCCCGCATCCACTTCGGCGTGGGCACCGGTGAGCTGCTGGATTTGATGGCCGACGCCGGCGCCGAGGTCGTGGGCGTCGACTGGCGCGTGCCGTTGGACCGGGCACGCCAGCGCGTCGGCCCTGAGGTCGTCTTGCAAGGCAACCTCGATCCCGCGATCTGCCTGGCGGGTTTTGAGGTAGCGGCTCGAGAAACTCGCCGCGTGTTGAAGGAGGGCGGCGGACGTCGGCACGTCTTCAACCTGGGCCACGGGGTGCTGCCAGCAACCGACCCCGAGGTCCTCACGAGGATCGTCGAACTCGTGCACCGGGTGTCAGCAGAGAGCGGGGCGGACGGCGAGCGATGACGACCGGCGTCGTCGTGATGACCTACGGAACCCCGAGCGGTCCCGACGACGTCGAGCGCTTCTACCTCGATGTCCGCCGCGGCCGCCCTCCCACACCTGAGCAGCTTGGCGACCTCAAGCGGCGCTACGACGCAATCGGCGGAACCTCGCCACTGAACGCCCGGACCGCTGCACAGGTGGCCGCGCTGCAGGAGGAGCTCGAGGTGCTCGAGCCCGGGGCCTACGTCGTCGCCTACGGCGCCAAGCACTCGGCACCAACGATCGAGGCGGCCGTCGCTGAGCTCGCCGGGCGCGGGGTGACCGACGTCGTCGGCATCGTGCTGGCCCCCCACTACTCGCGCCTCAGCGTCGGTGAGTACCTCGAGCGGGCCGCCGAGCGCTGCGCCGAGCTCGGGCTGGCCTGCGGCTTCGTCCGCCACTGGCACGACGAAGAGGCGCTGATCGCCGCGCTCGCCGCGCGGGTGCGCAGTGCGACTGCGTCGCTGCCGCCGACGCGTGGCGAGATCGAGTACTGCTTCACCGCCCACAGCCTTCCCGAGCGGATCCTCGCTGACGGCGATCCCTACCCCGACGAGCTCGCCGAGACCGCCCGTCTCGTCGCTGGCCGCCTCGAGCTGGCCCACTATCGCGTGGGTTGGCAGAGTGCCGGGCGCACGCCCGAGCCCTGGATCGGGCCCGACATCCTCGTCATGTTGCGCGAGCTCGCCGCCCAGGGCTTCGGGGGCGTCGTCGTCTGCCCAGCCGGTTTCACCGCAGATCACCTCGAGGTCCTCTACGATCTCGACATCGAGGCGGCCCAGCTGGCGGGCGAGCTCGGCCTCGCCTTCACCCGCACCGCCTCACTCAACGATGACCGCGCGGTGTTCGCCGCTCTTGCTCAGCGCGTCGTCGCCGCTCGCCCCCCTTCGGCCCGATGAGTCCCTCGGTTGCCGTCGTCGGTGGTGGCATCGCCGGCCTTGCCGCTGCCCACGCGCTCTCGAGCGCGCACGAGGTCATCCTGTTCGAGGCCGACGAGCGTCTCGGCGGCAAGCTGCGCACCGCCGCGTTCTGCGGCCGGCCGGTGGACCTCGGGCCGGACGTCTTCATCAGCCGGGACCCCGCGGCGGCCGATCTCGTCCAAGCGGTCGGCCTCGGTGACGCGCTGAGCTCGCCGAACGAGGCCGGAGCGCTGATCTTCGCCAGGGGCCGCCCCCGCCGGCTGCCGAGCGGGCTGATGCTCGGCGTGCCGAGCGATCTGCCGAGCCTCGCCCGCTCGGGGATCTTGAGCCCACCTGGGCTCCTGCGGGCGGGGATCGGGCTCGTGTGGCCCGCCCGCCCGGTCCCCGACCCGAGCGATCTCGAGCACGATCCGACCGTCGCAGACGCGCTGCGACAGCTCGGACCCGAGGTCGTCGCGACCCTGATCGATCCCCTCCTCGGCGGGATCAACGCCGGCGACGTGCGCGAGCTCTCGCTGTGGTCGACCGCACC